>CALKTZ010000563.1 GCA_937997355.1 uncultured Planctomycetales bacterium
TGGGAGATGATTCGGCGGGCTGGGCAACCGACGGCTTCCCACCATCCCCCGGCGATTCGGCACCCCATCCGGCTTGCGCCGAGAGTCCCACGATCGAGGCGGCCAGGAAGAACAATGCGCCCCGGCGTGACGAGCCCGGCCTCGCGGTCATGCCTTGAACCCCCGGGATCGGGAACCGATAATTGATCAGCGATCGAGCCATATCATCGCACTCCGCCCAGGAGGCCCGCTCTTCGAGGTCTGCTTGCCGAATTTCTTTCTCTAATATCGTCTTATGCTGCAATAATTGAGCCAACAATAATCGTCCGGATTTTTTCCGGCCGGCGCATGAACCCGATCGGCCGGAGATCCCGTCCAAGAACTCACAACCCGATCGATTCCTACGATTCGCTCAACGGAGCCCGTTCGCCTTCGATTCGTCCCTGACGATCCGCGTCGATCTCTCTTCAAACAAATCCGGTTCCGGCGGCTCGACGCGAAGAAAAATGTGAAGGGACGACCCGAGATTTGAGATCGGATCCCGTATCGAGAGGTGCTTGACGTTGTCGCAACCTGCCATCGAATCCATCGTAACTCCCCCCTTCGAGGAAGTCTGCTATGTCGTCTGGATTGAGGGCCGAACCGATGCGTTGGTCGTCGATCCCAGCTTCGACACGAGCCCGGTCCTCGCTTTCTTGAAACGGAAACAGCTCCGCCCGGCCGCGATCCTCAATACCCACGGCCACATCGACCACATCGCGGGGAATCGCGCGATGAAGGAGGCGTTCCCCGACGCCCCGCTGATCATCGGACGCAACGAAGCCGGGCTCCTCACCGATGCCGAGGCCAATCTGAGCGCCCCTTACGGGTTCCCGCTGACCAGTCCGCCGGCCGACCGTCTCGTTTCCGACCTCGAAGAGTTCGAAGTGGCCGGGCTCAAGCTCCGGGTCCGGGAGATTCCGGGGCATAGCCCGGGTTCGGTCATCTTCGCCTGCGAGCAGTTCGATCCTCCCTTCGTCCTGGGCGGGGATGTCGTCTTCGCCGGTTCCGTGGGGCGGACCGATCTCGGCGGAAACGGCCCGCTCCTCTTCTCGGGAATCCGATCCAAGCTCTTCACCTTGCCCGACTCGACCGTCATCTATCCGGGACACGGCCCCGCGACCACGGTCGGCGAGGAGAAGCGGAGCAATCCATTCGTCGGGGCGAACGCCGATCCCTCGTCGCTTCTGGGCTGAGTCGGCTCTCAACCTCGGGCGTGAAACGGAGCGAGTCGACGAACGATGACTATCTGGGCAATCTCCGACCTGCACCTTTCCTTCGCCCGGCCTGATCGTCGAGAACGCTACGCCGCGCGCTGGCGCGACCACGCCGCCAAGCTCGAACAGAACTGGCGGCAATCGGTATCTCCGGAGGACCTGGTCCTCCTGCCGGGGGACATCTCCATGGCGAGGAACCACCGAGACCTCCAACCCGACCTCGACTGGCTCCATCGATTGCCCGGGAAAAAAGTCCTCTCTCCGGGGAATCATGACGGCTGGTGGAACGGAGTCGACGCGATCCGCCCCATCCTCCGGCCGTCGATCTCGGCCGTTGATGGCGACGCGATTACGCTCGACGGGGTGGTGATCTGTGGAGCATTGGGATCGGCCGTCCCGTCAGAGGATTCCACCACGGGCTCGAACTCGACCGCCGATCGCGAAACCGCCCGAATCCGTTCCGCGCTCGAACAGGCCGCGCGGCTTCGCCAGGGCGGAAATACCCCCTTGGTGGTCCTCTGGCACTTCCCCCCATTCGATGGCCAAGGCCGCCCCGGCCCCTGGGTTGATCTCTTCGAGGAGGCCAGGGTCACCGCCTGCGTTTATGGGCATTTGCACACGACCTCGCAGTGGACTCGGGCCGTGCAGGGGACGGTGGGGAGGGTTCGCTATACGTGCGTCGCGGCCGACGCGATCGGATTTCGGCCCTTGAGAGTCCGTTTAACCTCCACCGAATCCCGGCCGATTTCGCATTATCGTTAACATGGAGAGTTCCAACGAAGGAAAGCATCGAGAACCTGGGTCGGCGGACTATCCTCTTCCGTTCGGGCACGCGGTCCGCTACCTTCACCTCCTTCGCGTTCGTCGCGGGGGGCGAACCTCCCTCGATCCCAAGAACTCAAATTCGGACTCAGCAAAGCCGTGGCCACCCCTCGATCCTTCAAACAAGAATTGGTTGGAGTTTTCGGATACCCCGTCGCGGAAAATCCCACCCAGGCGATGATCGAGCCGGCATTCGCCGACATGGGGCTCGACTGGCGCTACCTCACGGTCGAGGTTCGTCCGGAAGACCTGGGGGCCGCCGTCCGAGGGGCGAGGGCCATGAACTGGAAGGGCTTCAACTGCACCATCCCGCACAAGATCGGGGTCATTCAACACCTGGACCGGCTCAATCCCGCCGCCGAAGTGATCGGCGCCGTGAACTGCGTCATCAACCGGGACGGGGAACTGATCGGCGATAATACCGACGGCAAAGGCTTCATCCAATCCGTCCGCGCCGTCCGGCCGATCGAGGGGGCGAACGCCGTGATCCTGGGGGCGGGGGGGGCCGCCCGCGCCATCGCCGTTGAGCTGGCGCTCGCCGGAGCATCGAAGATCACAATCGTGAATCGCAGTTCCGATCGAGGCAAGGAATTGGCCACTCTGATTCCCGAACGGACAAATGCCACCGCCCAATTTTCACTTTGGGAAGGCAAGTATCACATTCCCGAGGGGACGGATTTCGTTGTCAATGCGACTTCGATCGGACTTTTTCCCGATGTCGACGCCGCGCTTCCCCTCGAAATGGACTCTGTTCGTGCAAACATGCTCGTTTGCGACGTCATCCCGAATCCTCCGAAGACACGTTTGATGCGCGATGCCGAATTAAAAGGCTGTTTGACTCTGGATGGACTGGGCATGCTTGTCAATCAAGGCGTGATCGGGATTGAACTGTGGTCGGGGCGATCTCCTCAGCCTGCTGTGATGAGAAAAGCCCTCGAAGCGATTTTTTCCGCGAATACGTGAAATTCTCTCCTCCAAATCTTCACAATTCAAGCAAGGTGTCACCCCAACTTCTCAAAATTACAAAAGAAGCGTGAGGCGAGCGTTGGGGGTGGCATTCCTTTGTTCAGTAATTGACCCTGGAACCGGATTCGTATTTTTGCCAAGCTCTTTGATGAAGGGCACTTAGAGAATTCGCACGGATTCTTCTTTCATTTTGGGCACGGAAAGTGCTATTGTACAAAGTGCGATGACAAGTTTGCTCTTCATCGAGAATCATCTTTTACGACATCCGGGAGTTTCCCATGTTGGTCTTAAGCAGGAAGCTGGGCGAGAAGATCGTCATAGGCGATAACGTGGTGATCACCATCGTCAAAATTGATCGAAATCAGATTCGAATCGGCATCGATGCCCCGCAAGATGTTCCGGTCTATCGGGAGGAGATCGCTCCGAACCGTTCCGCGACTCATGAGACGACCACTCAGGCCGTCGCCTTTTCCCGCTGAGAGAATTGTAAAAAACTCAAGGTGCCCCGACCGGGACTTGCAAGATTTCGGGGACGAGGTTGAGAACTTTTTACGACTTGCGTCAATCTGGGGACCAAGTCGTACGGGTGCTCAACCCCGTCCCCGTTGTGTTTGAAATGACTCACCCCGACCAGTCATGCCCCGTTTGATCATTCTCGACACGATTCGTACCTGCCTCTTTTTTCATGCCTCCCCTCCCGATCCCCGGAAAATCGTCTCTCCCCGGTTTCACGAAAACCGCATGGATCAGGGGACCTCGGAAGGCGCGAATTCCGGATGTGTTCACGAGTCGGTTCGCGGGTTGATGGCGCTCGCAATGGCACATCCGGGTTCGGCGGACTTGGCAAATCGGCCGGGATGCACCAGAATCGTCAACTCGTGCTCGCACATTCGCGAGCGAGCGACGACCGGCAGATGCGGTTGCGCATGACTTCTTGAGTGGGTCATGAATCCTCCTCCCGTGACGGGAGACAGCGTCGAGGCGGCCAGGTCATGGCGTCAACGTGGATTGAGCTGACGGCGAAAGGGAGACATGCCGGCCCCGTGCGGGCCGGCATGTGGTCGACGGTCGTGATCGGCACGCATCCCGTGGAGCACGATCAGCGAGTCTGGCTCGAAATCTCCGCCGAGGATCTCGGGCATGCCCTCCTCCCGGCCTTCTGGATCGAGAATCGCGGGGACAACAGCTTCTGGCACGTCCCGATCCCGCCCCGGGCGGTCGGGAGCCGGCTGCACTATCGATCGGTGTTGAAGCGGGAGGGGTGCGAGCCGGTTTACAGCGCCTATCAGGACATGATGATCCGGCCCAACATCCCCGATCAGGGCGACTCCCCGGACCTGACCGTGGTCGCCGTGGAGGGCCTGGCCGGGAATCGCCGGATGACAGTCCGCGTCGACGGCCGGGGGACCACGTACGACGTCTATTATCCGACCGTCGGGCTCCATTCGAATGTCCGCCCCAAGGAAGGGGAATTGCCCCAGAGCCGTTCCCATTTCCGGTCGATCGTCGGGGGGCTGGCGGCGGGGAGCCGGCTCGACTGGTTCGCCGAGCGGGGGGCCTGGGACCAATTTCAGCACTATCTCGGGGCCACGAATCTCCTCACGACCGAGTTGAATTGGCGGCACGGGCCGATCCGCGTTTTGATCACCGATTTCGTCGCCATGGGGGGCTGCCTGCCGGCGAACGCCTGGCACGAAATCTCCC
>CALKTZ010000564.1 GCA_937997355.1 uncultured Planctomycetales bacterium
CGAGCCGATAGCGGACGGCATTCAAATTGAACCTGTCATCTTCTTCGAGGGCCTGCAACGCGGCGCGGTACGTTTGCTCCGCGAGATGGTGGGCGCCGACGGCCTCGAAGCTGAGTCCCGCATGATAGAGCGCCGCCGCCCGCAAGCCGGGAGCGGCCCGACTCCGCTGAAACTCGGCGATCGCTTCCTCGTGCCGCCCGGCCCTCGCAAGGATGATCCCGAGGCCGAAACGGGCGCCCGCGTCCGCGGGATCCCGGTCGACCCGGTGTCGGAATTCCGCCATTGCCGCATCGCCCGCCGGTAGCTGGTCCCCAACTCGCGTGATGTCGAATGCCCCGGCCGCGGGGGCGGCCGCCTCCACAATTCCTACGGCGCCGACCGGGTAATCATCGGAACCCTCGTCGATCGAATCGGCAGCATCAGGGTCTTCGACCTCGGGAACCCGCCCGGCCGCCTCGGAGTATTTCCCCCGCTGCATGGCGAATCGCGCCGCGAGGGCGTTGATCGCCCGGGCGGCATCCTTGTCGTTCGGTTCGAGCTTGCGGACCTGCTCCCAGGCGTCGATGGCCTTCTGCCAATGGCGATTCAACTCGAGCACGTGCGCAAAGTGCCGGAAGAAATCCGCGCCCTTCGCCCGATCCCGGACCGATTCCAGCAACCATTCCGCGAGTTCGAGATACTCGGCGCCTTCGGCGGCATCGGCGGCCACGCGAGCGACCGCGACATCCCACGGGTTGTTGAAGAAGGCTTTCTCGCAGAGATCCAGGGCCCGATTGCAGTCCCCCCTGGCTCCGGCCCGGACCGCCATCACCCTGATTGCTCTATTGCACGCGCCGACGAACACACCGACTCTCGCCGGGTCGCCGCGAAACTTGCACCTCTGGGCGTGCCGCAGGGCGATACGATATCGCACGCTATCGGGCGCGAGCCTGCACGCCGACCTGAACATCTCGATCGCGTATTTGAAGTTCGATCCCCGGGACGCGTCCCTGCCGAAATCGAAGAGGATCTCCGCCCTCTTCGCCGATCCCAGCGATGATCCGGAATCCGTCACGATCAGCCACCTTTCTTCTCTCGCCGCAGCTGGACCTCCGCGAAAAGCTTGAGCAGCGAATCGATCGTCAGCTTGCCCATCTCGTCCAGCATCCCGTCGACGAACGCCTGGGCGAGGTCGGGGACCTGCGCCTCCAGCTTGTCGAGCTGCCGCTTGACCAGCTTGTTGAACGGCCACGTGACCGCCGAGAGGATCTGCCCCTCGCGGCCGTCGAACGCGGCGATCATCGCCTCGGCCGTCATGGCGACCAGCTTCCCCTGGAACGCCGCGGGGGCCATCGACACGCCGCCGCCTTGATACGCGGGGGCGCTGCCGACCCCGCCCTCCCAGGGCTCGTCCTGGACCACCGGCGCCGCGGCCATCGAGGTCACGACGGGCTGGCCGCCCGTGACCTTCCACATCGGGAGCCCCGGGTCCATGCAGTCGAGGAGCTCGAAATTCCGCAGGCTGCCCCCGGCCTCGGACTCGAATCCCGAGGAGTTCGCGACCAGCCAGTAGCCGGCCATCTCCAGCAAGGACGAGAGGAGCCCGAGGACGTTCACCCCGACGGCGCCGTCCCCGATCGAGGTGAAGATGGGATACGCCGCCTTGCGCCCGCCGACCAGGACATAGTCCGGGACGTCCACCCGCCCCTCAATCAGATCCCCGAGCGGCAATCCCTTGCCGAGCCAGTGGTTGAGCCATTCGACGACGTATTGCGGGGTCAGGGCATCCGGCGTATCCGCCTGCCCGGACCCGATCGGCCAGTCGACCAGGTCGAACTCCTTCAGGCATCGCGGGCTGCCGGCGTCGTCCGAGTATCGGGCGACGACCCGCTTCCCGGTCGAGAGCACCAGGGAGGTCAGGACGCCGAGGACGCCGATCTGCGCGGGCATCGAATCCGATCCGGTCAGGATCAGGGGGAATCGGGCGTCGTCGGGCTCGTCCTCGATGTGCTTCGGGACCGGCACCCGCTTCTCGATCAGCTCGCCCAGCGGCATCCCCCTGCCGTGCCAGTAATTGAGCCAATCGACGATCTGCCGAGGCCGGATCTCCCTCATCGCGCCTTCTCCTTCTTCGCCGCGGCTTCCCGGGACAGTTGCAGATAGGACCGGATGTCGACGTCATCGGGACGCAGCTTGAGCGCCTCGGCATAGTCGGCTGCGGCGTCCTCGTACCGCTTCTGGGTGTACCGGACGGAGCCCCGCTGGACCCAGGCGTCGGCGTAGGTCGGCATGTACCGCAGCGCCTGCGTGTACTCGAAATCGGCCGCGTCCGGCTTGCCGCCGGCGAAGGCCGCCTTGGCGTTCTCGAGATGCTCGGCCGCCAGTTGGCCGCTCGAGATGGGCGGCTTGAGCCCCAGATCCTGCAGGCGCAGCCCGCCCGGGGCGGGGGCGTCCTTCTTCGCGACCGCGCCGGAAGGCGGGGGCGGCGGGACCCGGATGCTCGCCGACGGCGGCGCGGGCAGGACCGGCCCGGGATCCTGGGGCTGGAGCCCCTGCATGCCCAGGCCGAAGTCGCGGAGGCCGTCCGCGTACTTGGCCCGATCCTCCATGGTCGGGTTGCGCGTGCCGTCGGGGATGATCGCCGTCAGGGTCGCGGTCAGGGGGTCGTCCGCGGCAAGCGCGAGCGCCGACTTCACCTTGGCCTGGTGCTCCTCGAGGATCGCCTTGAAGTCGTCGCCCCGGCGGACCGCCTCGCTCGTCCCCACGAAGACCTTGCCGAGCCGGGCGGGGAGCGCCCTGATCTGCTTCCCGCCGGAGTTGTAGGACACCGTGCCGGAGTACGCCGGATCCGACGGATGGATCCAGCTCGCCACGTAATCCAGGCCGCCCCGGACGCTCTCGGAGAAATAGGCGGCCAGCCCGGCGAACGCGACCAGGTAGACGAGCCGCCTGGACAGCGACATCCCGGAAGTCGGCGCGGCCGGGCTCGCCTCGACCGACGAGGCCGGGACGAAGTCCAGGTACGCGCCCGCCCACCCGCGGCGCTTCACGACGCGGTCCGAGTCGTTGGTCCACGGATAGGGCGTGTCCGCGGGCATGGCGGCGAGCAGGTCGGCCCGGGACTTGGCCTCCTC
Organism: uncultured Planctomycetales bacterium; assembly: GCA_937997355.1. Lineage (GTDB taxonomy): Bacteria > Planctomycetota > Planctomycetia > Isosphaerales > Isosphaeraceae > CALKTZ01. The sequence continues at coordinate 3,114 of CALKTZ010000564.1, forward strand.
CCGCTCGATCGCCGGCAGGCCGGCCGCCGCCACCGCCCTCTTGGCGGCCGAGAGCTGCGCCAGGCTCACCTTGTATTTGTCGATCAGTTCGGCAACTGTGGCCACGTTGAGGCTCCTGTTCTCCCACGGATCGATGAATTTGCAAACCAAGCACCCAACATAAAGGCCCCCGCCCGGCTGCCGCGACGCGAACTGCGACGGGCGACCCGGCGGGGGCCGATTCAGATCCTCCGCGGCGGCAGGTCCACGTCGGCCGGGCCGCGGATCCGCTCCACCGGGGCCGTCATCGACGAATACGAGCGGGTATTCCGATAGGCCCCGTAGATGTCCCGATCCGGGAACTCGAGGCCGTCGTAAATCGTCACGCGCCGCGCCATCAGCGTGCCGGGGGCGCAGAGCGAGAGGATGTGTTCCTCGGAACCCCCCGAGGCCCGGAACCAGAGCCGGATCGCCGCCCGCCCCTCGAACGAGTACGCCAGGACGGCGATCTCGGGGTGGGCCCACCGGTCATCGACCCGGGCCCCGATTGCGAGATACTCAATCACGACCAACCCGCACTTCGACGCGAGGGCCGTACCAGGGGGACCAATCCTCGGGGATCGGGCCGATCGGATAAGGAGTCGGGCGCCGGGAACCGTCCAGGTAATTGGCGATGACCGGGTTGCACCGATCGCCGGTGCAGAATGAGACGGACAGGAGAGGTTCCCGCTTCTCCCACTCCGCGCGAGCGCGCCCCGCCGCTGGAACCTACGGCAGCCCGCGGCTCTCCTCTCCTCCCGGTCCTTCTCGTCCCGGCGCCTCTTCGCCTCGAGATGCTCGGCATATGCCAGCAGGGCCGAGCCGCTGAAGATGACCAGGACGCCGATTATCTTTAGCACAAGGCTGCCGAGGAAAAAGGCCACCACCTCGACCGCGCTCCCCGTCACGACGAGCACGCCGCACTGCCATCTACCTCTACTCATCTTCACCAACCTCCCCCGACTTCACGACCACCCCGTGAACGCCGGACGTCTGGACCGTCGGCGCGGGCGGCACCTCCAGCTGCCAGTCGCTGGTCTGCACGGCCTTCGTCGCGAAAGGCCGGAACTCCTTCGTCCACGCCCAATGCGCCGCGAGTATCTCCCTTCGTCGCTTATCCCACTTCTCGTGATCGATCTTGGCACGCTCGTCGTCGCATACATCGCCATAAACCATGCAGATGACCAGCGACACGCCCCCGCCGAAGACCACCGAAAGCAGCCAGGCATTTTCCAGGACGATCGTCGCGACCAGGGCGCCCAGCACGATCACGAAAATGATCGACATGAACGTGTCGCGCACGACCACTTCCGGCTTCCGTTTCTTCTCCATCGATTCCCGCCTTTCATTCCCCGAACACGGCGCCGACGGCGCCGGTCAGCAGCCCTCCCCACATCCCGACGTCCTTCATCCGCTGCTGGGTCTCCGGCGAGGCCCCGGCGAGCACCCCGACGACCTTGCCGAGCAGCAAGCCTCCGAGATAACCCTTCCCCGCCGCAATGCCGGCCGTCGTCGCGACGTCCCACGGGGACACGTGCGAGGTGTCCCGGGCCGCGCCGGCGCCGGCGACCACGCCGCTGGCGACGGCCGCGACGTCGTACGGGGTCCCGAGGTCCTGCGAATTGTCCCCGTAGGCGGACCGCGTCCCGTAAGGGTTCCTGGGCCCGACGACGTCCGACCAGACCGCGTTGTTGAACGCGTCGACCGGGATCGACGGCGTGAAGAGCCCCGTCTGGTCCCGCAGGTATCCCGACGCGGCCTTCAGGAACTCGACCGAGACGGGCAGTCTCGGGTCGATCGCGGCATCGAGGTCTGGGGCATCCCGCGGCGCGGGCCGCGACATCGCGTGCTTGACCGCCGCGAACAGTTCCCCCGGACCGTCGCCGAGCCGGAAGGTGTTCGCGACCTTGGGCTTTCCCTCCCCGGCCGCCACGACGAGCGACTGCCGCCTGGACCGGGCGATCCTCGCGGCCCTCGAGAGCCGCATCGTATGCAGCAGCTCGGCGGCCGCGGGCTCGTCGTAGGCCGGCACCTTGACCCGGGCGAGGCGACGCCCGGATGGCCTCGCCGCGGGCCGACCCCCCGAGAGCCCGATCGAGAGCGAGAGCGGCGTGAGGGCCGCCGTCTTGTCCGCCTCGGCGGCCTCCGCCCGCGATCGGAACGCGTCCGGGATGACCGCCCGGGGCAGGTGCATCCGGAAGCCCCCCCTGTGGGTCAGCCCCCAGAAACACCCCGAGCGGGAATCCACCCGGAAGTCGTCGGGGTGCGCGTCCAGCAGCTTCCGCATGATCCGGTGCTTGCCGGTATAATTGCGGCGATCCGATTCCCGCTTCGCCGCCTTCAGATCATCGAGGACCACGGCAACCCTCCCGGATGTTGTGTCCCGCCGGGGCCGGGGCTCAATCGAGCACCCTGCCCCTGTCGATCAGCTGCTCGCCGGACGCGTCGGAGACGCTCCACTCCAGTTCTTCGAGCTCGGCGCGGGAGGCCCTGCCCTCCTCGACGGCCCGGTCCAGTTCCTCCTCCATGAGGCAGCGGCCGTCCTCGGCCGGCTGCTCGAGCCTGGCGACGATCTCGGCGAGTTCCTCCGCCTCGACCTCGAACGTGTATTCCGTCCGGGTGACGTAACTCCCGGTGACCTTGAATCGCTCCATCAGTCCCCCATCAGAGAGGCGCCCGCCGACGCGAGGCGCCGGCAATTTCAGCGTACCAACCAAAAAAGAACCGCCCGCGACCCAACGAGGGAGGCGGGCGGTCCCCGAACGTGCTTGCATTCCTTACTTACCGATGCCCGACGCGATCGCGCCGGATCACGCCACCGGCTGCGCTTCCGCCGCCGGCTGGGCGTCCTGGGCGGGGGCCGGCGAAGGGCCGACCAGCGTCACCGAGACGATCCCCGGCGTGGGGGGCTTGATCGTGTTGAGCGCCGTGAATGATACGGCCTGGGACGCGTCCGATCGAGTGCCGGACGAATTGATGTCGACCAGGGTCAACACCACCGCGTCGTTGACCTCGTAGGTCGCCTGGGTCGTGGTGACCGTCGGGCCGAACGTCGAGACCGACGGGGTCCCGCTGTTGACGACGGTCGTGAGCTCCCGGGCCGCGATGTCGCTTGCCCCGGGGGCCGAGAAGATGATTTCGTAGATCAGGCCCATTGCGGTCCCCGCGTCGGCGATGCCGACGAGCTTGACGATCGGCCGCCCCGGACCCGCCGCAGGAATGCCGACCAGAGGTTTGAGAGGATGGTTGCCACGATACTCGGATCTCCCAAATCCAAGATTACGGCAACCCGGCCGACCGCGTCGAACCGACTTCTCGCGGGGATCAGAACTCGAATCGATCCAGGCTGAAGACGGCCTCCTCGGGCTGGAGGACCGTGGCCAGATTCCGCGCCGACGCGTAATGCGTCCGATCTCCTTCGTCCCTGCTCCTGATGGGCGGCAGGCGCATGGCGCCGGCGGACGTGATCGCCGGCCACCAGGAATAGACGCCGACGAGGAGGACGCCCGACTTCTCGACGAAGGCCCTGTTCGACGGCATGGTCGCCATGTCGGCGCAGCGGAACCTGGACCAGCACCCGTCATATCCTGCCACGCGCCACCTCCCGCAGCTCAATTTCGTAGAAGGTCGACGCCTGACTCACCATCCTCCCCACCGAAGATGTAACGCCCAGGTCGGCACACCGGGGCCAGAACAGGAAATTGGGATCGGCCGGCCTCCAACCCAGATAACCATAATGCCCGTGCGGGCTCAGGAGATTGCCGAATTCGACGGAAGGCGTGGCCGCGATCCTGTCCGAGATTCGTGCTATATGCCCACGATCAATCTTCCGCATCTTCACCACCCTCCCGCGCCGTTGGCGCACAGGAGTACCTCGCGTATACCCACGACGCCGTCCGCGATATACAGCGGACTGAGCCCTATCGTGAAACCCATCGCGAGATGCATTCTCATATAGCGTGCGCGCTCCCGATCATCCTGCGCGCACGGCGGCCACCCGGTCAACTGCGTGAAACCGTCCGCGTTGGTGACATCCGCGAGCCGTTGCGGGATACCCAGTACCGCATCCGCAGCTTCCTTCACGTCCACCGCTCACCTCCCAATTCGCCGTCGTCCCCGATCCTCATGAATCGGAACATTTCCCATTTCGCCTCGTCAACGCCGTCATTGATCCGCGAAATCACCGAAGAAAATGGGTGACATTGATCGATCACCTCCGAGTAAAGCTCATCTATCGGGAGTCGCCGTTCCGTCGGCGGATAGCTCATCAGGAGCGTGTAGCCGTCCGCCCCCGTCGCCTCAGCCAGGCCCTTGGCGATAGCCAACACTCTCTCCTCAGCGACCTGTTCTCTCATCCGTCACCTCCCCGGAAGGGTTGAACAAACGAGTCCCACATGCCCGACTTGAGCGCGTCACCCACGCCGAATCCCGGCGCGCTCCCCGGCGCGAGCATGCCGATCCGACCGCGCACATCCTCCCCCTCTAATCGCATCGCGAGTTCAGCGTTGACCCAGGGCGCCCAACCGTGCGTCAGCGTATACCCATCGGCGCCGCCATGCTCCCCGGACTCGAGCGTGATCCGCAGCGCCGCGTCCGCCCTGCTCTTCATGTCGACCATTTTTCCCCCTACCCAATCGATCGCGTATCCGCGGTATGAGAATCGTCGGATACAGGACCCTCCGGATTCGGCAACCCCCTCACCTCACCTGTTCCGAAATTTCACTACTCAGCACCTCGAGCAGCACATCTCGGATCCTCCACCACGGTTCGCCGGCCTCGTGACACAGCGTGGGCGCGGAACCGCGCGCCGCCTTGGGCGCGTCGAAGGCCGTCGACGGTCTTTGCCCGCACCCCGGGAATCTCCAATAGAGATCACGCGTGCCCAGCACCGCGTCGTCCGCGGCCGTATCCCTTGCGTACATGAACCCCCTCCCGAACTGATTTCCGGAAATCAGACCGCCGCTCGCCCTAAAAAAAGAGCCCTCCCCATCGCGGGGAGGGCTCCGGCTTTACATCAAACTCGCGACGACCGCTCAGTCTCGGACGACGCGGGATTCCTCGCCGAGGTGGTCGTACTCGAGCACCCGGCCGACGGTGTACCCGCCCTCGACGGGCGGCAGGCCGAACGTCTTGTGCTCCTCGTGCGAGACCTCGGCCCCGTCGGGGCAATGCAGATACCGGGCGTCGTCGAGGTCGTAGACGACCGCGCCGTTGCCCGTGACGCGGTGCGCGTGCCCGGTGTGCTCGCCCTCGGCGGCGACGTTGCCCGGGACCGGCCTGGCCCCCTTGGGGAGGGGGAACCCGTCGACCATGGCGCCCGCGGACTCGCTGACCTTGTTGGCTTTAGCCACGTTCTTTCTCCGTTTGAACCAGGCCCGGCGATGCCGGGCCTCTCACTCCAGGATAGGCGGGCGGCCCATTTACCGCCCGCCGACTAAACCTCGGACACGTTGAGGATGAAGGGACGGATCAGGCGATCTTCGACGGCCGGGGCTTGAACAGGGTCGACTTGGTCTGCTTGAACGTCACGTCCCCGTGCTGATACCAGTCGTCCCCGTTGACCGGGTCGATCTGGGATTCCGTGAAGCCGTTGCGGTAGTTGAGCGCGGCCTGGATGGTCCGGCACTCCTTCGGGACCCCCTCGATGTGGACGGCGTCGATCGAGGGGTTGTTCATCTTGAGGTACGGGCGATAGGTGTCGTCCCCGTCCCCCAGGCGGAGGTCGATCAGCTGGTACATCGGGTCCGCCTCCTTGTCGATGATCCGGCTGCCGAGCTTGTACTCGATCCGCTCGACCCCGACCTTCCGGACGAACTCGCGACGCTCCTCGGCGTTGTCGAGCTTCGCGACCCAGCGGGGGTCGAGCTGCCCCTCGTCGAGCTTGACGAGCCAGGGGGAGACCCGCACCCCGTTCAGGTAATACAGAGACCAGCCGTCCCGCCACGACTGGGCCGCCCCGCCCGGGCTGTGGAGGTTGTACACCCCGTCCACGATCTGCGTCTCGAGGCGGTCGGGCGGGTCGGCGATGACGCAGAAGTGCTTGTGCATGATCCGGTAGCCCGAGCACTCCGCCAGGTCCTCGTAGTGCTTGAAGGCGGCGTACTCGGGCAGGTCGAGCCCGCACACGTCCCGGAGGAACGTGAGGTGGGCGATCCAGGCGATCTGCTGATTGCCGAAGTTCCGCAATCGCCAGATCTTCGTGAGGCACTCCCGCATCAGCTCGAGCATCGCCTCGTAGTGCTTCGAGGCCGGCTTGTCGTCGGGCTCGATCTTGCGCGGCGGGTAGGAGAAGTCCTCCGGGAGCAGCTCCGTCACCGTCCGGGTCGTCTCCTCGATGAGCCGGGACATCCCGGCCTCGTCGCTGATGATCTTCGCGTCCTTCTGCTCCTTCTGGTCGAGCGAGATCAGCGCCCCGGTCGTCTGGTAGAAGGGCGAGGTGTAGAGCCGGGAATAAGCCTTCTTGCAGGCCGTCTCCAGGAGCTGCTTCTCCTGCTTCCTCGACAGCCCCCAGCCGGTCTCCCGGCCCCAGTGCAGCGCGGCCGCGAAGGCGGACGCGACCGACGCCACGAGCGGCGACCGGACGTACGCCATGAGCGGTGCCCGCTCGCCCACCAGCTGGTACAGCGCGTCCGTCGCGACCTTGGCGCGGGGACGATCGGTCTCGCCGGTCCAGAGCTGCTTCTCGGTGTACTTCTGCCGCCACTCGGGGAAGCGGGCTTCCTGCTCGGGGGTCAACTCCGTGATCTTCTGCGTCATGTTCCTGCGCCTTCCGATGTTTGAGCGCGCCGCCGTCGCTGGCGCGAGGGCGCGCACCGGGTACGTAACGACCACCATCGTTAGGTGACCGATTTTCGCCCGAAATTAAGCTGGCGAGCGGCTCGCCGGGCTATGCCCCGGGGACCCGCAATCTCGGCTTCCGCATCCGTGCCCGCGGGACCGGCGCGGTCGCGAAGACCTTCGCCGGATCCTTCCATCGTCGCAGTCGCCGATTCAGGACCTTCGAGTTGGTCCCCAGCTCCCGCGCCCATTCGGAGATCGTCAGGCATCTGCCCTCGTGCGTGTAGCGGGCCGCCTTCCGACTGTGCAGGCCACCTTCCGTCAAGGCCCGCGTCCGCGTCCAGCCGAATTTGAAGATCCGGTCGAAAATTTCCTTCGGGCTGACGCCCAGGGAATCCGCCCACTCGCCGATCGTCCTCACCACTCCCCGGAATGCGATCGGCCTCGTCTCGTCGACGAAGTCGTCGGATGCCCGCCTCGCGTCCGCCATCCCGCCACTCCCCTCTCGACGGCTCAGTCGACGGCCTTGGCGACGTCGTTGTCCCGGAGGACCCGCGACCTGCGATAGGCCACCGTGATGTGGAACGGATACTTCGGCTCCGGGCTCAGGCCATACGAGGCCCGCAGCCGCTTGAGCTCGGGGCTCGTCACCTCGACGAAGTAGCACCGGGAGAACTCGGCCTGGCCGGCCGGGTTCACCGACTTGAGCGGCCCCAACTGATAGCGGAAGGCGTGGCCCCGCTCCGAGATCTTGCCGGGGCCGCCGAGCCCGGCGACCTCATCGTCCCTGCAGACGGAGATGTGCGCCTCGAGCCCCTTGCCCTCGGGGCCGGCGCCGGGGAGCTCCAGGCCCGGCTCGTCGAGCGCGTCGAAGATCCCGCGCACCAGGGCGTTCGGGACCGACAGGAGCAGCCAGCCGGATTTCGAGGCGTAGAGCCTGCCGGCCATGGAGTACACCGGGACCGGCGAATCGGCCGCCAGCTTCGCCATCAGGCCGTGCGCCAGGCCGGCGTCGCGCCACCGGCGATCGATCGTCGCCTGGAGGTCGGCCCGGACGGAGTCCGGGAGCCGCGTCAGGCGGAACACTTGCCGCCCCCGCAGCCGGCGCACCGGCCGCCGGACCTGGCGACGAACCACGCGGCCGCGTCGCGGAGGCGATCCAGCTGCGCGAGCGAGACGATCGGATTGTCGCCGAACGCGATCGACCCGTCCTCCAGGAGGACCACGCAATCGGCGAGCGCCGGCTCGATCTCGAAACGCTGCATCGCGCGCCGCCGCAGCCTGGCCTTCTTATCGGCGCAGGCCGATCCGCCCATAACAACGATGTCGCAACCCACGATCCGCCCCCTCTCGACCTCGCGCCCGGACGGATCCCCGGGATCCCCTACCCCGGGTCCAAGCGGCGCCGCCTCGTGCGACGCCGCCCTTCCACCCCGTGACACGCGGTCAGGCACGTCACGAGTCCCGGCAGCGCCGGGCCTCCTTGCTCAACACTGCCACCTAACCGGCCGCCCTCGCGGGCGGCCGATCCGCTCGGGTTAGGTCCAGTCTAATCGCCGGGAACTGATTCCCGGAAATCACTCGGCCGGGGCCATGAGCGCGGCGATGACCGCGGCCAGCCCCGCGAGGGCCAGCCTGCCCGGATCCTTGCCCTCCGCGTAACCCCCCACGACGACCGGGCCCGCCACGGCCCCGACCCCGGTGCCCGACAGGTCCTGCGACGCCCCCGGGGAGGAGACGTTCGCCCAGTCCACACCGGCGGTCCCGTCCTCGGAGACGTCGAGGGTCCGCCCCGGCTCGGTCGCGGCCAGGCGGGAGCCGACGGCGACGTCCAGCATCGACTTGACGCGATGGCCGATCGTGCCGGCCGCCGCGAACGCGGGGTCCCCCTCGGGCAGGGCCCACAGGCTCGCCCCGGGATCGGCCCCGGCCAGCACGGCGTCCGCGATCGTCCGGATGATCGAACCCCCGGCGAGCTGGTCCGGGCCGAGCCCCGAGGACGTCGAGAAGAAATCGACCACGCGGGGGAACCCCCCATCCGTCCCCGGGATCGCCCGCGGCAGCGCGGTCGCGCCGAACGCGAACGGCTCGCAGGGGTCGAACGCGGTCGCCAGGACCTCGTCCCCCATGGCGATCACCCCGCCGGTCGCCGTGTCGACCAGCCTGGTCCTGACCAGCGTGCCGGCCGTCTCGATCGTCGCGGCGTCGAGGTCCGCGTAGGAATCGTCGGCGCCGATCGATGTGACGGCCCCGATCCCGGACGCCGTCCAGGCGCCGCCGTCGATCGACACCTGGGCGGCCGGCGTGATGACGCCGCCGCCGTCGAAATGGAAATAGACCCGCCGCCGGGCCGCGGGGCTCGCCCCCGCCGGGACATAACGCAGCACTCCCACGATGCAACTCCCGCCCATCAGGGCTTGATGAGGACCTTGCGCCTGCGCGGCGCGCCGCCGGCGACCGCCGCCCAGTCCTTCCACGCCTGCCCGGCCACCGAGACGTTCTGCAGGTCCTGCTGGACCGTCGCCGGCTTCGAGATCGCCGAACACTGCCGATTGTCGGCCTTGCCGTCCAGGCCGTCCCCGCGGCCCCACCGCTGGCCGTGCCAGTGGTAGAGCGACCAGCCCCCCGCGGCGTACGCCCAGTCCCCGGCGTGGGAGAGCTGGAAGTGGCAGAAGAGGGACACCCCGGACGCCTGGGCCGACGCGTAGTAGGCCCGGAGCGTGTCGTACATCCCGGGGTCGTAGACGAGGTCGTGGATCCGCCTCGCGCGATTGGTCGCCGAATTGGGGAGCGCGTCCTGGATGCTCCCCTCGTAGCAGACGAGCTTCGCGTCGGGATAGGCGGCCGCGAGCGCCGCCCTGTGCGTCGGGATCGTCCCCCCGGGCTGGGAGGAATCCGACGGGTAGTTGTAGGTCAGGTAGAGCTGCCACAGGTCGTGGAGCTGGTCCGAGTCGTAGCCGTCGATCGCCGGCATCAGGGCGTTCGGGAGGCCCCGATAGGGGGCGATCGCGAAGGCGTCGATCTTGAGCGCCTTCGAGGCGCAGAAGTTGACGAAGCCCGCGGCCCCAGCGGGGTTCCCCCACTGCCAGCCCATGACCCGGACCAGGTCGCCCTCCCTGCCCGCGGCGCCGAGCACGCCGGCGAAGATGTCGTGGACCTGGCCGGCCCGGACGGCGGCCCAGTAAGTCCCGCCGACCTTCGGGCTCGACTTGTTCCCCCGGATGATGGCCCCGACGCTCTGGCCGGTGAAGCCGTTGCCGGTGTTCCAGACCTCGTTGCTGAACTCGACCCAGATCTTGGTGCCGGCGGGCATGCAGTCCCGGGCCTTCTCGGCGATCGCCCGGACGCAGTCGTCGTCCGCGGCGAACGGCACGCAGATCCAGGGCTCGACCCCCATCGAGACGGCCGAGCGGAAGACGTCCTCGTAGCACACGCCGACCGTCGTGCTCGGCAGCCCGGCCTGGCTGGCGGGGTCGAAGAGCTGCGGGGTCGCCGAGGCGTTCGCCGTGTTGGTCCCGAGCGACGTGTTGCCGTGCCAGAACATCGCGTCGAACGTCGTCGGCGAGGTCACGAAGATCGGGGAACCGGCCGCCAGCGCGCCGCTCGAGGTCCCGTCCTCGGCCAGAACCCGCGCGCCGCCCGCCGTCAGGTTCACGCAGTTCTTGAAGGTGAGGAACTGCCCGCTGCGGAAAGGGTGCGGGGCCGCCGTCGTGAACGAGACGGCCATCCAGCCCTTGCCGAACGCGTAGTCGGCGACGTTCGCGACCGGATTCGCCTGGGTGATCGTCGCCCACTGGGGCCTGGCGAAGCTGTGATTGAAGTCGGTCGCCGGGCGGAGATGATCCCGAGTCGCGACCGGCGAGTTGTTCGTGACGGTCAGGTCCATGTACCGGACCACCCGGGCCCCGACGGCGTACGCCTTCAGGGTCTCGTCGACCGGGTCGTCGAAGTCGGCTTCATTGCCCGGCCCGAAGACCCCGAGCCGCGTCCAGTCGGCCCGGGAGCAGGCGGCGTAGAGCCCCAGCGTGTAGTCGACCGGATTCGCGGGGCGGGTCACCTCGTACACCCGGGTCCGGCCCTTGCCGTCCGGGGGGTTGATCGCCAGCTCCGGCCGCTCGACGATCACGGCCCGATTGTTCGACATGTTCC
>CALKTZ010000565.1 GCA_937997355.1 uncultured Planctomycetales bacterium
GGATCAACGTGAGCCTCGATACGCTGGACCCGGCGCGTTTCGAACAACTGACCCTCCGGCCCGGCGTGGAGCAGGTGATCGAGGGGATTCTCGCGGCCAGGGAGGCCGGGTTCGAGCCCGTCAAGTTGAACGCGGTCGCGATGCGCGGGGTGACCGAACAGGACATCGTCCCTCTGGCCAAGTTCTCCCGAGAACATGGGCTGGAGCTTCGATTCATCGAGTACATGCCGCTCGACGAGACCGATCACTGGGAACGCGAGAAGGTCCTGCTCGGATCGGAGATCCTGAACGCCATCACCGAAGGAGTTGGCCCCCTCAAACCCGCGTCCGATCAGGACCCCAAGGCCCCCGCGCTCGACTTCGATTATGTCGACGGCGGCGGGCGCATCGGCCTGATCGCCTCGGTGAGTCAGCCGTTCTGCGGCAGTTGCAACCGGTTGCGGCTCACGTCCGACGGGAAGCTCCGGAACTGCCTCTTCTCGATTGAAGAAACCGACATCCGGGCGATGCTCCGCGGCGGCGCGGCCGACGAGGAAATCGCCCGGGCGATCGAGGGGAGTGTCGCCGCCAAGTGGGCGGGGCACCAGATCAACGCCGCGAACTTCATCAAGCCCGAGCGGCTGATGCACTCGATCGGCGGTTGAGGAAAGGGGGCGGTCGAGGCCCTATCATCAGCTGGAGCGAAAAAACGGGACTGGCTCGAAGTGAAGCGCCGTGCCTGTCCCATTTTTTTCGCGGGCCGGGGCAGCCGCAAAGATCGGGAGACCTCGGGTCGGCCGTTCCAGCGGGGGTGTCCGGGGGCATGTGCCGAACCGATTTCCCCCCCCCGCTCAACACGTACTTGAGGCCCCCCCTCAGGACAGGCGATAGACCCGAACCGCGTTGTCGTGGAACAGCTTGCGGCGATCGGCCTCGCTCCGTTCGGCGACGATCTGTTGCAGCGTCTTGATCCATACGCCGAGCGGCGCGCCGAGGGTGCAGACGGGCCAGTCGCCGCCGAACATCACCCGGTCTGGCCCGAAGACTTCCAGCACGTGATTGACGATCGGGGCGAGATCGTCGGCCGTCCACTTGCGTCCCTTGGCCGAGGCGATGATGCCGGAGACCTTGCCGACGACGTTCTCTTCGGCCGCCACCTTGGCGATGTCTCGCTTCCAGGCCGAGAGATCGCCGCCGAAGACTTCCGGGTTGCCGCAGTGATCGAGGATGAAGGAGGTGCCGGGGCATTCCTTCACGAGCCTGGCGGCATCGGTCAGCTCGCCCGGGCGGATGCAGATGTCGTAGCTCAGGCCCAGGTCGCCGAGGCGACGGATGCCCGCCACGAATTTCGGGTCGAGGCAATATCCGGCCGGGGTGCCCGGCCCGTGCAGCACCTGCCGGAGCCCCTTGATTTCGGGATCGGCGTGGAACTGTCGGAGATAGGCGGCGAATCCCTCCGAGGCGGGGCGTCCCGAGATCACCGCCCCCTTGATCGCGGTCTTGCCGCTCCGGCAAAGTTCCACGATCGCGCGGGCTTCTTGCGTTTGCTGGGAGGGTTCGACATCGACTTCCAGGTAGACCGCCTTGTCGAGCGGCTGCCCCTCGACCGCCTGGCGGTAGTCTCCCCAGTCGTAGCTCCGGTTCAGGGCCGGTTCCTCGGCCAGCCAGGGGAGGCGGAAGGTCTTCAAATCCCAGAGATGAACGTGGGTGTCGACGATCGGGATCATGGCGGCATCTGGTTTGTTCGAGGATTGGGCGGGGGGAGCGTCGGCGAGCGCGGCGCGAATCGGGCCGGACAGGGCCGGGAATCCGGCCGAGAGGCAGAGCTTGCCCAGGAAGCGGCGGCGATTGTCCCGTTCGAGGGATTCAGGGAGGGGACGCTGGTTCTCGATCATCCGAGGCTCCTGGTCGTGAATTCCTGCTGACGGACCTGGTAACGGCGTAGCTTGTTGGAGTCGATCAGGAAGCCGAGCCCCGGCCGGGTGGGGACGGAGAAGGTTCCCGGCGACGTGAATTCGAGCGCGGGGGCGACGTAATCGTCGACGAACCAGCGCGCGGACGGCTCGATGTCGGTGGGGTACTTGCAGTTGACGAGCGTCGCCAGATGAATGCCGTGCGCCTGGCCGATCCCCAATTCCGGCATGGCCCCGACCCAGCACGCGATCCCTCGACGATGGCAGAGGTTGTGGATTTCCTGGGCGGGTCCGAGCCCCCCCACCCGCTGGAGCTTGATGTTCACGATCCGGCAGGCGCCACGGTCGATCGCCTCCTCGGTCTTCGCGAGGGTCTCGGCCGTCTCGTCGATGCAGACCGGGGTCGTCAGCGCGGCCTGGAGCGCGGCGAGCCCTTCGAGGTCGTGGGCCTTCATCGGCTGCTCGATCATCAGCAGATCGAGATCGTCGATTTCGCGGAAGGTGTCGATGTCGGAAATCGTGTAGGCGCCGTTGGCGTCGACCATCAGGGGGATGTCCTCGAACTGGCGGCGCACCGCGCGGACGAGCTCGACATCCTGGCCGGGCTGGATCTTGATCTTGATCCGGCGGTATCCTTCCTCCAGGTGATTTTCGATGGTCTTCAAGAGCTCGACGACCGTGGGATAGAGCCCGACGGCGAGCCCCGACTCGACACCGAGGCTGACCTGGACGTCGATGGCCCCCAGCAATTCCGAGATCGAGGCGTGCCGGGTAGAGCCGAGCAGGTCCCAGAGGGCGGTCTCGGCCCCGGCGATCGCGAATTTGCTCGCGTTCCAGTTGGAGGCGATGCTCGCGATGTCCTCGACCTCGCGGACCTCCCGGCCGATCAGGTCGGGGGCGATGAGGCGGGTCAACTCATCCCAGCATTGTTCGGGGGTGTCGGTCGAGTAGCCGAAGCCGGCGGCCATGGGGGAACTTTCGCCCAGGCCGATCCCGCTGCCCGTCTCGACGGCGACCAGGATCGCGTCCTTCACCGCCACCTCCCCGCCGGAGATCCGGAACGGCTCCTTGAGCGGAATTTGGAGGTGGGTCAGGACGACTCGCTCCACCGGACTCGTGATCTCGATCATCTCGGAATTCTCCCCACCGGCTCCACGAACTCGTTCGACCCCCGCCGAGATCCGCGACGCGGAGATCGCGACTCTCCTCGCAGTTTAACACGCAAACCTTGATTTCGCATCAGCTTGGAACGGCCATCGCATTGCCCGGGTCGTAACGATTGTGGTACACTCGACGTCTCGGGCAAGGAACGCCTTCGAATCGAACAATCATGGCAAATCTAGGACCGTCGCGAGATGAGCGCCCCAGAATCCGAAAGCCCCTGGTATCGCGACGGCCTCCAATTTCGCTGCACCAAGTGCGGCCTCTGCTGCACCGGCGCGCCGGGCTACGTCTGGGTTTCGATCGAGGAGATCGAACGGCTGGCCCGATTCCGCAACCAGTCGGTCGATGATTTCTCGAAACAATTCGTGCGGCAGGTCGGCACTCGATTGAGCCTGATCGAGAAGCCCGGCGGGGATTGCATTTTCTGGGAGAAAGAAGCGGGGTGTACGGTTTATTCGGCGCGTCCCGTCCAGTGCCGCACCTGGCCGTTCTGGCCGGAGAACGTCGAGACCGAGGAGGATTGGGATCACGTCCGGAGCGTCTGCCCCGGTTCGGGGCGTGGCAAGCTATACACCGTCGAGGAAATTCAGGCGTCGATCGAGCTTGTGCGAAAGTGATCAAGCCCATGGATGCTGATTCAAAATCCGAGGCCGAATCCCCCCTCGCCGATGATCCCGTCCGCGACGAATTGAGGCGGATCTACGACGACGTCGACCGGGAGATCGCGGAGATCGGGCCGAAATGCCTCCTCAGCGGAAATTGCTGCCGATTCCAGGAATATGGCCATACCTTGTTCGTGTCGGGGCCGGAATTCGATCTCCTCTTGAATGAGGCGCCCGCCCCGTCCAGGCCCCTCGACGACGGGGAGACCTGCCCCTGGCAGGATCTGAACGGGCGATGCACCGCGCGCCAGGCAAGGCCGCTCGGTTGCCGGGTCTATTTCTGCGAGCCCAGCTACCTCCCGCTCGCCCCCGCGATTTCCGAGCGATTCATCAAGAGGCTGAAGGAATTCGCCGACCGGCATGGGCTCCCCTGGAACTATGCACCGCTCCATCGCCACACGCGACGTGCCCTCGAATCCGGAACGCTTGACCCGAATCCTCACCCGGTTTTGTTTGATTGAAAGTTGATCGGTCGTCGCGGCGGGCATCGGGCGTTTCTCCCGCTCGTCCCACGAGGGCTGCGCATGGCAGCCTTGCGGGGGCTGATCTCTCCCCGTGCCGTCGGCGGGGGAGGCCGGGAACCGCGGGTCGATTCAACGGATGGTTTTTTCTTGACACTACTCCAAGCTACCCATACACTTGAGCCGTTCGTCCCTTAGCAATCTGGGCCGACCTCGACTCCCTGGAGATCGCCAAAGTGACCAAGAAAGAAATTGTAAAGAAGATTTCCGAGGACATCAGTCTGACCCAGCTCAAGACCAAGGACATTGTGCAGCGCACCCTCGATGCAATCATCCAGACATTGGTCTCCGAAGGACGGATTGAGCTGCGAAATTTCGGCGTGTTCGAGGTGAAACGCCGGGCGCCGCGCAAGGCGCGCAATCCCCGGACGGGGGACAAGGTTCACGTCCCGTCGAAGAACGTGGTCACGTTCAAGCCCGGGAAAGAAATGGAAGAATTGGTTCGAAAGATGAATCCGGACAATCTTCCGTTATTGGAAGAGGGCTCGGATGCCGATACAGATCCTAACGAATCTGTCGATTCGGTCGTTGAGCCGAATGTTCCGACGTCCGCCGATTAGAACCGTCACGACTCGCGGGAAGTTCCCGTGAGTCGTATCGAGTGAAGGATTGCCAACTTCCTCGTCCCGCAAGGGTGCCCAGGCCGGTGGAACCGGCCGAGGCGGTTTCTCAGGGACTCAGATCCTCTCGGTCGACGTCTGGACGCGAACGGATTCCGGCCCGAACCGAGGCATGCGTGCCCGGTGTTGGGCCATCGGATCGGACCCGTGCAAGGATGTTCGGGCGGACCGATTCGTCTGCTTTGCTTTCTCGACGGCGGGAGGATCCCCCACGATGAGGAAACTCTTGGCGGCCCTGGCGATTGTGGTCGCAACCCTCGCGGTTTTCGAGGGATGCGCCCCGGTCCCCTTGCCGCATTATGCAGCGTATAAGCCCAAGCGGGTCGAAGAGCTCCTGGTCGATTCGGAGAATCTCCGACAGGCCGGCGATGACTGGGAACGGGCCTGGCTCCTCGACCAGCCTTCTCACCTGACCCCGTTCCGGACCCACGGCGGCGTCGGGCCCTGAGATCGCCCGACCTCGTTTGCGTCTCCAAAACCTGACGGAGACCAGACCTCGGGCGAACCGTCAAACCAGGATGAGATCACACGGCCAGTCGGACGACATCGTCCGATCCTGGCCGTTTTTCATGCGCCGGCCTGGGCCGATTTCTGCGAGTGGGTGCGTGACTTCACATTTTGGTTTCGAGGAGGCTCCCCGGCGGGAGACCTCATATCGCCGCGAATTGCCGCCTTTGGTATAGAAGGGGCCGGGGCGGTTCAGGATGAGGAACTCCCCCGCCTCCATTCATGTCTTTGCCATCCGGAGGAGAGTGTGATTCAGGATCCGTGAACGGGTCGGGTGCGGAGAGTCGAGCTTCGAAATGGCTCAAGGATCGGATTGTGCGCGGCCGATGCCTCTTACGCGAGGAGTTCGTCCGGTGATCCTCGGGAGATCCGGAACACCGAACCGAGAGCGCGAGAGAGCATTCATCCCCCGTCCGGATCGAGGTCGGGAGTTCAATCCATTTCCTCGGTTGTACGCAATCCTATTCCGAACCGCTCTGATGGACAGGATGTCCATGGGATCGACCACCCAGGAGGAGGTTCGCCGATGGCGACGATGGTATCAGATCTGGTTCACCCCACAGCGATTATCGACCCCGAGGCAATGATTGCGCCCAGCGTCCAGATCGGCCCCTACACGATCATCGAAGGGCCCGTGGAAATCGGGCCGGATTGCGTAATCGAAGGCCATGCGTGCATCAGCGGCCCGCTGACGATGGGGAGCCAGAATTATGTCGGCCACGGGGCGATCCTGGGCAAGAGCCCTCAGCACCGGGGATACCGCGGCGAGGAAACCTCCGTTCGGATCGGCAATCAGAACGTCTTCCGCGAGCTGGTCACCGTGAATCGGGGGACCGCCCAGGGGACGGGGGTGACCTGGATCGGCGACCGGAACCTGTTCATGATCGCCGCCCACGTCGGCCACGATGCGCGGGTCGGCAATGGCTGCAACATCGTGAACAACGCGCTGGTCGCGGGGCACGCGATCCTCGACGACGGCTGCATCCTCTCGGGGCACTCGGCCGTGCAGCAGCGGGTCCGGATCGGGCGGCTCGCCATGCTCGGGGGGCTGAGCGCCACCTCCAAGGACATGCCCCCCTTCGTCCTCCAGCAGGGGCTCAACTGCATCAGCGGTCTGAACATCATCGGCCTGAGACGATTGGGCTGCTCCTCGCAAACCATCGACGCCGTGAAGCAGGCATTCCGGATCTATTTCCTGGACGGGAACAACCGGGCGACCGCGCTCGATCGGATCGATGCGGAATTCGGCGAGGTGCCGGAAGTCCGCGAATTCGTCGACTTCATCCGGCAATCGAAGAACGGGATCAACGTCTATCGGGGCAAGGATAAAGATCCCACCCACCGCATGATCTGAGGATCTTCGGCCGTTTGTCGCGGTCGCTCCGCTGGCCGGACGCGATCCCGTTCACCTCCCTCCGCGATCGCGCGGCATGGTCGAACGCGCTTACTGGAAGGGGCCGTCCTGGGCTGCTATATTGGAGCCGCGCGGGATGGCCCCGCGCTGCGTTCCCGGGCGGGCGCGACGCGACTCCCCGGCGCCATTTCGGAAACATCTCGAACCCGCGGCAAGAGGTAGTGGTCCGGAACGATCGACCCAACCGCGCGCGGATCTGGAAACGAGGACGTCATGCTTCGCGTGGGGATCGTCGGGCTCGGCTTCATGGGCCGGATGCATTATCGGTGCTGGAAGGGATACCCCGGCGCCTCGGTGACCGCCGTCTGCGAGGCGAGTCCCGCCGTGCTCGCCGCCGCCGGCAAGCCCCAGGAAGGGAACATCGGGGGGGCCGCCGACCACATCGACCTGGACGATGTGGCCGTCTTCTCGGATCTCGGCGAGTTGCTGAAGTCGGGGACGGTCGACGCCCTGTCGATCACCCTCCCCACCTTCCTCCATCCCGATGCCACGATCCGAGCCCTGGAAGCCGGCGTCCACGTCCTCTGCGAGAAGCCGATGGCGCTGAACGTCGAGGAATGCGATCGGATGATCGACGCCGCCAGGGCCGCGGACCGCGTCCTGCAAATCGGCCACTGCATTCGCTTCTGGCCGGAATACGTCGCGACCCGGGAGATGGTCCGCTCGGAGCAATACGGGAAGGTGATCTCCGCGTCGTTCCGACGATTCTCGACCCTGCCGACCTGGAGCCCCGACAACTGGTTCGCGGACGAGTCGCGCAGCGGCGGGCAGCCCCTCGACTTGCACATCCACGACTCGGACTTCGTGCATTATCTGTTCGGACTCCCCGACTTCGTGTCGAGCGTGGCCGACGGACCCCTTTCCTACATCTCCACGCAGTACAACTATTCCGGCGGCCCGGCGGTGGTGGCCGAGGGGACCTGGCGCATGTCCCTCTCCTTCGGCTTCGAGATGAGCTTCGTGATCGTGCTCGAAAAGGCCGTGATCGTGCTCGACTCCACGCGCACGCCGAGCTTCCGCGTCTGCCCGGCCGACGGCCCGGCCTTCACGCCGACCGTCCCCCCGGGGGATGGCTATACCCGAGAGATCGAGCACTTCGCGAAGCTCGTCGCGGGGGAGAAGGTGGAGCCGGTCGTCACCGCGGAGCAATCCCGAGACACGGTCCGGCTGGTCCTCGCCGAGAAGCGATCGGCCCGCGAGAAGCGCCCGATCTTGCTGAGCTAGAGCGGCTCACACTCGGATTGCGGGGTCGTGTTTCGTTCGGCGCGGGTCTCCCGCCCCCGCCGAAATCGCTGGATCTGTTTGGCGCGTGCCACCGGACGACCCCGCCGAGACGCCCTTTTCTGTTCGGCGCGGGTCTCCCGACCCCGCCGAAACGCCCGACCGAAGGTCTCCAGAGCTTCGCAATGGCGCGGGCTCGCGAAAAAAGGGACAGGCACGGCGCTCCGCTTCGAGCCAGTCCCTATTTTTCGCTCCGGCTTACGACGTCGCCCCCCGTCAACACGTACGCACCCCGCGATCAGGCTCCTCGCCCGGAACTCGGATCGTTCCGGGGCGGTTTCTTGGTCAGGAATGCCGCGGACGTCCCGGACAACTTCGCCCGAAGCCGCTTGATTTCGGCCTCGTCGATTTCGCCCGCCTCGTAGGCTTCCTCGAAGGACGCCAGCAAATCATCGGGCGAATCGGTCGCCTCCTCCTCGTGCGCCTCCCGCCAGTGCCACCAGGCGACCACGGCCGCGACGACCAGCAGGACGGTGAGCAGCACGGCGCCGAGGACGGTCGGCTGCGCGGGGGGGACTTTGGCCGCGAAGCAGACGGCATCGCCCAGGCTCTTGCCGGCATCAAGAGTAAGTTCCATTCGCGCACTCGCTTGAAGAGCCGTGATCGATCGGACGAGGGCCGAGCCATCTCGAAATGTCGCCCGGAATCGTGCGAACCCGACTGGTGGTGATGGACGTATTGTCCACCATGGCCGCATGGGGCTTTGCCAACGTTACCCGGCAAAGTATACTAACTGATCTGGTTAATGGGAAAGTCTGTGACAATCGATCGAAGATCCGCGTACCCCGGTTCAAGTTGCCCTCGGCCAAACCACGAAGAATCGGAGATGGGGAACTTTCGAGTTTGAACGGGCTGGGCTTCCGGGCCGAAGTCGTTCGACGGGGTGTTTCCGACGCTTGCCTGATCGTTTCGCAAGACTCCCTCAACCTCATCCTTCAAAGGTGACCATCATGAGCCGTCCATTGCCGCGAGCCTGGGTCTTGGCGATCGTGCTCGGTGCGTGCCTCCTCGGATCTCAACGCTCGGCTCAGGCCCAGGCAGGCGCGGGCATGGGGCTCGGGGAGTGGGGGAGCTTCAACGATCCGTTCACGTTCTAG
>CALKTZ010000566.1 GCA_937997355.1 uncultured Planctomycetales bacterium
CCGAGCCATATCTTCTTGCTCAGAGCGGGGATGATTCGGCAGCTTGGCGCGGGGGCCTATACCTATCTTCCTCTTGGCCTGAAAGTCCTCCAGAACGCAGTCCGGATCGTCCGCGAGGAGATGGATGCCGCCGGGGCTAATGAATTGCTGATGCCCGCGCTCCAACCCGTCGAGCTCTGGAAGGAGTCGGGGCGTTTTGAAGCCTACGGCGACATGCTGATGAAGCTGACGATCAGCGGCAATCATCACATGGCGCTGGGGCCGACGCACGAGGAGGTCATCACGGACGTCGTGCGGAACCTCGTCCGCTCCTACAAGCAGCTCCCGATCACCCTCTATCAGATTCAGACGAAGTTCCGCGATGAGGCGAGGCCCCGCTTCGGGATCGTCCGGACTCGCGAATTCCTGATGAAGGACGCCTACAGCTTCGACGCCAATCTCGAACAGCTCAACGCCAGCTACAACGCCATGTACGAGGCCTATTGCCGCATCTACGATCGCTGCGGCCTGCCGTACGTGGTGGTCGAGGCCGAGAGCGGCCCGATCGGCGGCGACTCGTCGCACGAATTCATGGTCCCCTGCTCCACGGGGGAGGATCGGGTGATCTTCTGCCCGTCCTGCGGCTATGCCGCCAATCAGGAGCGGGCGGAGATCGGCCATATCAAGAAAGAGACGCCGGAGCCCGCCGCGTCGGCCGCCGCCTACGAGTCGGTCGAAACCCCCAACAAGCGGACGATCCGAGATGTCTGTGAATTCCTGGGGGTGCCCGAGACGGCCTCCGCGAAGCTGCTGGTTTTCGTCGCCGACGACAAGCCGGTGGCCGCCCTGATCCGGGGGGACCACGAAGCCAACGAGGCCAAGCTGCGCAGGGCCTTCAAGGCGACGACCATCGCCCCCGCCGATCCGGCCATCATCCAGAAGGCGACCGGCGTCCCGGTCGGGTTCCTCGGACCGGTCGCGATCAAGATTCCGTTGGTCGTGGACCGGGCGATCGCCGAGATGAGCACGGTCGTCGTCGGCGGCAACGCGGTCGACGTCCACTTCAAGGGTGTTGTGCCGGGGCGGGATTTCCCCATCACGAATCTCCACGACCTGCGCAACGCCGAGGTCGGAGACGCTTGCCCCCGCTGCCATTCGAACATGGAAGTGAAGTCGGGCCTCGAAATCGGCCACGTCTTCAAGCTGGGCACCAAGTATTCGAAGGCGATGGGAGCGAATTACCTCGATGAGAAGGGGACCGAGAACCCGGTGATCATGGGCTGCTACGGGATCGGGATCAACCGGATCGTGGCTGCGGCCATCGAAACCGGCAATGACGCGAACGGCATCATCTGGCCGCTGGAACTGGCCCCGTATCAGGTCACCCTGGTCCCCCTCCAGGCCGGCGATGAGGTCGTCCGCAAGACGGACGAGATCGAGAAGGTATTGACCGACGCGGGGATCGACGTGCTCGTCGACGATCGCGATCTCCGGCCCGGCGTGAAATTCAAGGACGCCGACCTCATCGGCATCCCGCTCCGGGTGGTGATCGGCGAGCGCGGGCTCAAGGATGGCAACATCGAGGTGAAGTGGCGGACCGAGAAGGATTCGAAGAACATCCCCGCCGACGGGGCGGGCCAGGCCGTCCTCGCGGAGCTCCAGGAGGCGCGTGCGAAGCTCGCTTCCGAGTGCCGATCGCGGATCGAGTCCCGAGCGGCGTCGAGGAAGGGCTGAGATGAAGCAATCCCCTTCCTTGCTGGCGTATGGCCTGTTGCTGGCCACGTCGGTCGTCTCGTTCGGCGGTCCGTTCCTGCTGATGCTCGTGATCGGGGGGGGCCGGAATCCCAAATGGCCCCCCGACCGCCCGATCGAGTGGATCACCTTCGGCGTGGTGATGACGATCGCGTGCGTCCTCTTCCTGCTTTGCCTCTCGATTCGCCTCTGGCTTCCTCGGATGCAATCCACCGGGGCGAACCCCGCCCCATCCTCGAAATCGTCCGACGTCGACTGATCGACGCGGAGGCATCCTCTTCCATCCCTCGGAAAGAGCTGTCGGAATCATGTCGGAATCCTGGGTCGTCGCGGTCGAAATCGGAGCAGCCTTGCTCCTGCCGGCGTTCCTGCTGAGCCTCGGCTTCTGCGCGCTGGCGAGGCAGTACGCCCCGGAGCTTGGCTTCCTGGACCGGCCGGGCGGGCACAAGGGGCATCAAATCCCCACGCCTCTCGGCGGCGGGGTTGCCATCTGGCTCGCCACGACGCTCGTCATCGCGTCCGCGACGCTCGTGGCCGTCTTCGGGAAGTCCTGGCTCCCCGCTTCGGTGGCGACCTACATCCCCGGCATGCTGTCGAGGATCGGCGAGCTGGGGGCGATCCTGGGGCTGGCCACGGTGATCATGGTGATGGGGTTGATCGACGACCGGAAGTCGCTCCACTGGGGGCTTCGCCTCGGGATTCAGATCCTCTGCGCCACCCTGGTCGTCCTCTCGGGAGTGCGGCTCACCCTCTACGGCCCGTTCACGCATCCCGCCCTGGGCGGGTTCATTACCGTCCTCTGGATCGTGGGACTCACGAACTCCTTCAACATGCTCGACAACATGGACGGCCTCGCGGCCAGCGTGGGGATGATCGCCGCCGCCCTGTTCTGCGCCGCGCAGTTGGCGGTCGGGAGTCTGTTTCCGCCGGCGGTCCTGCTCGTGCTGATCGGCGCCCTGGCGGGATTCCTCGTCCACAACCACAATCCCGCTCGCCTGTTCATGGGGGATGCCGGGAGCAATTTCCTGGGCTTCCTGCTGGGCTCGATGACCGTCGTGGGGGCCTTCACCGGTGAGGGGCACTCGCAGCTCGGCGTCCTTACCCCCCTGCTGGTGATGGCGGTCCCCCTGTACGACACGGTCTCGGTGATCCTGATTCGGCTCTCGGAAGGGCGGAGCCCCTTTCTCGGAGATCGCCGGCATTTCTCCCATCGATTGGTCGCACGCGGATTGACTCCGAAACACGCGGTCTGGACGATCGATCTCGTCACCCTGGCCTGCGGCTTGGGCGCGCTCCTGCTCCATCGATTAGACTACTGGGGAGGGCTCGTCGTGCTCGCCCAGACGGTTTCGCTCCTCGGTGTCGTGGCCATCCTTGAATTTTCAACCGGGCG
>CALKTZ010000567.1 GCA_937997355.1 uncultured Planctomycetales bacterium
CGGGAGACCTTCGGTCGTGGGTTTCGGCGGGGTCGGGAGACCCGCGCCGAACAAATCCCCCCCGCTAAACACGTACACGCCCCTGGGTGGTTCGGAGGGGACTCCGGGATGATTCATCCCCCGATCGTTCGAGCCCCGGAGGGGCGGACTCATCGAGACGGGGCGCGATACCTCGGTCCCATCATGGGATCGGCCATGGCTGACGGATTCGATCTCCCGGCGGCCCGTGCGCAATCCAAGTGCGATCCACTCTAACCGAATCCAGGGGCGGCCCCTGCTTGCGATGCCTGGGAGAGGCGGTGAAGATGGCGGAAGGCCGGAAGTTTAGGCCAAAGTGATCGGAGATCGATCGTAGGTTCGTCGGGAGGATGATCTTGGATCGCCAAGCGAGATCCGCCGCCACAGCCCAGGTAACTTTGGCCGTCCTCGCGGTGATCGGGGCCTTGCACTGGCTTCGGCCAATCCTGATGCCCATCGCCGTGGCGATGGTGCTGGCCTGCATCCTCTCGCCGGTTGCGACTTTCTTTCGGCGTCGATTTCCGTTCGGGCCGCTGGGGGCGGTGATGCTGTTGCTGCTCCTGGCGCTGGGGGGACTCTACTTCGCCAGCCTGACCGCCGAAAGCTTGGTGAACGCGACCAACACCCTGCCATCCGAGATCGAGCGGTTGGCCGGGCGCGTCAGCAGCCGCATCGCCGAGTTGGTCCGCGATCACCCTTACCTGCGGGGTGTCCTGCCCGAGCCGGGAACGATCGACCGCTTGGGGGATACCCATCGCGCGCTCCTGATCGATCAGCTCAGCTACGGCCTGGCCGACTTCACGACCTGGGCGTTTCAGGGATTCATCGTCCTGGTCCTGATCATCTTCATGCTGGCGGAGAGCGATCTCCTCACCGCCAAGCTGATCCGGTTCTTCGCGCCCACGCCGGGAAAGGCGAATTCGGCGGCGCAGATTTTGGACCAGGTCACCCGCAAGATCCGGGCCTATCTGATCGCGAGGACCGTGATCAATCTGGGGTTGGGGCTGGTCGTGGCCGCCGGGCTCTGGGCGCTGCGGGTCCATTATCCGCTGGCGCTCGGATTGTTCGCGGGCGTGACCAACTTCGTCCCCTACATCGGTCAACTTCTCGGCGGCGGCTTGCCGGCGCTGATCGCCCTGGGGCAGACCGGCTCTCTGGGGGACGCATTGCTCGTCATCTCGATGTATCTGGCCGTCGCGGGGATCGAGGGATACATCGTGACCCCCTTCGTGATGGGACGCTCCCTCGATCTGAACGGGACCACGGTCCTGGTCGTCTGCCTCTTCTGGGGATTCCTGTGGGGGCTCGTCGGCCTGGTCCTGGCGATGCCGATCACCGTGAGCATGAAGCTCGTGTTCCAGACGATCCCCGAACTGAATCGCTGGGCCGAGCTGATGAGCGTCGACTGGCAATCTCCGCCCCCCGAGGCCGAGGGGGCCGAGCTACTTGAGCCGGTGGAGGTCGTCGTTTCGGCCGATCCTCCGTCGCGCATGCGGCCGACCGGCTCCGGCGCCATCGAAACCTGAAGTTGTCCGCGCGGAATGTTCGCCGATCTCCCTATTCACACGAATTTCGAATCGATCGCTCTCATCTGGACGAGGATGACAGGCATGACAAACCCCGACCCGACCCGGCGCGACTTCCTGGAGATTGCAGGAACCACCTTCGGCGCTGCCGGCATTGCCGGTATGGCATCCGGCGTACAGGTTCTGGCCGATCAGCCAACGTCCGGGAAACGCCCCAAGATCGCCGCCCTGGCCAGCACCTATTACTACCTTTCGCACGCCTACCACATCGTCGGGAGATTCCTCGACGGATTCCCGATCCATACGCCCGAGGGGACCACGCTCCATCGCCCCGACTTCGAAATCTCCAGCCTTTTCATCGAGCAGGTCGCCGAAGAGACCGACCTCGGGCGGGCCAGGGCCGCGCGGCACGGCATTCGCCTGAGCCCCACCATCGCCGATGCCCTGACCCTGGGGACCGGCAAGCTGGCCGTCGATGGCGTGCTGCTCATCGCCGAGCACGGCGACTATCCCTACAACGACCGGCTCCAGAAGCTCTACCCCCGGGGCAAGTACTTCCGCGAGGTGCTCGACGTCTTCCGGGCGTCCGGCAAGGTCGCGCCGGTTTTTATCGACAAGCATCTCTCCTATAGCCGGGCCGAGGCGGCGGCGATGGTCGAACAGGCGAAGGCACTCGGAGTCCCGCTGATGGCGGGGTCGAGCCTCCCCGTCACCTGGAGGATGCCCGAGCTGGAGATCCCGCTCGGCCGGCGCTTCCGCGACATCCTGGTGGCCTCGCGAGGCGACCTGGAAATCTTCGGTTTCCACGCCCTGGAGACCTTGCAATGCATGGCCGAGCGGCGCGACCTGGGAGGCAAGCCGCAAGGGGTGGCGGCCGTGTCGTATCTCGAAAAGGAGGCGGTCTGGGAGGCTGCGGATCGCGGCGTCTGGTCGCGCGAGTTGCTGGAAAACGCGCTCGGGCGCAGCCATTCCGTCAACGTGGGGGACATGAAGCAAAATACCCGCGAGTTCATGCCTCCTCCCGGGAAAGATTCGCTTACCAAGCTGCGTCATCCGTTCGGATTCGTCGTCGAATATGTCGACGGCCTCCGCGCGACCGTGCTGATCCTGAACGGGCACGTCGACGACACGACGGTCGCGGCGCGGATCGAAACCCCCTCGGGAGGGGAGTCGATCGTCTCGACCCTGATGTATCTCCCCGCCCCTCCCGGCGCGAGCTTCTTCAACCCGCTGGTGCTCCGGATCGAAGACTTCCTGAGAACCGGCAAATCCCCCTATCCGGTCGAACGGACCCAGTTGACCGGGGGGATTCTCGACGTCGCGCTCGAGAGCCGGGTGAAAGGGAGCCGGAGGCTCGAAACTCCGGAACTGGCTGCAATCGATTACAAGGCGCCGTCCGATTCCGGCTTCATCCGATCGTCACTGACCAGCTTGAAGCCGAATCGGACGGAATGACGGGGGACTCCAGGTCATGCGGCCGACCTGGCCATGCGTCGACGACCATGGCCGAGGATGACCAGCCCGCCGATGCCCAGGCTGATGATCGAGGCCGGTTCGGGGACGGCGGAGACCAGGTTCACGTTGTCCACGTAACTCGTGACATTCGCTGTCCCGTAATAATTCCTGGTCACGAGGACGCGGACTTCGTGCATGCCCGCGCTGACTCCCGTCAAGCTGGCGGAAAGCGATTGACGGTAAATTGAATTTCCGTTGACATCCCCATAATCGTAGCTGGCGACCGTATTGCCATCGAAGAGGAGCGAGATGATTGTCCCGTCACCATTGGCTAACCCCACCGCGACGGCATTATCGAGGCTCAGTGAATAGTTTCCACCCAGGAGCGCGACATTCTGAAAAATGCCGCCTCCCTGATAATTTCCTGTTCCGTAGGGATCTTGAGTGAGGCCGACATAGGCGAATGTCGCGGCCGGCGAAGGGGTGCCGCTGATGACGTCGAAGGTCTGCACGGAAATATTTGCCGTGCCCTGCGGGGTTGTGAATGTCGTCCATCCTGTCAGATCACCGGTCTCGAAATCGCCATTGATCAGGATATTGGCGTTCGCATCGCTCGCCGTGATCGCGATCAACGCCAATGCCGCGATAACGCAAACCGTCCGCCTCATGGATCCCATCATCGGAAGCCTCCAACTTAATTGATCGTCAAGATATGTGAACGATCATCGTCTTGATTTCTGTCGTCATTGCCGGAAATCAAGTGTGGATCATAGCGTGGATTTAAAAGGTAGTGCAAGGGCGTGGAATATTTGCATGTGGTCTTAAATCTACATGAAACCATTCGGAGTGCGAAGAGAGGGCGAGGTTCCGCGACTTGCGCGCTGATTTCGACGATTTTGATATTAATCAAGGATTCTTGGTCTCGATGTGCATCTCCGCTGGTGAATAGGGCGGCACGATTTGATGGCACGTCTGGCTGTCTTGAGACGATTGAAGATCAACGCGAGCGCGGGTTGTTCCGCTCACGATGCTGACGGATCATGAGCACGAGGACGCAATAACCGAGGAACAGCAGAATGCCGGTTCCCGCCAGGGTGTGGAGGAAGAGCAAGCCATCCCAGCTCTTGGCAACGGTCGCCGCGAACAAGCTCAGAAAGGTGATCGCGAGCAGGAACTCGGCGAGGTTCCATCGGGGCGGGGGCATCCTGGTTTTTGCAACCGGCATGGTGGGAAATCTCCTCTCGCAGGCTTGCTCGTCGAGGGATTGTGCCCATCGGCGCGAGCCCCGGACGACGGCGCCGGAACCCCCGACCGAAGGTCTCAACAAGATCCTATTGCGGCGTTTGCGATTTTCGCGGCCATGTGTTTGATCGATCGGCCGCGAGACGACGCAAAGACCGCAAAGATGGGGCAGCGGTGTCGGGGCGGCCACGGAGAGCCGCCCGACACCGATATTCCGATTATTTTTCCAAAATTCCCCCGATTTCCCATTTTCTAGTGACTTTCTTTTGCCGATTTTACGTTATTTAAAGAAGGGAGATAGTGCGCCTACATCAACCCGCATCCGGGAGGACACCCATGGCCACCGCGAAGCAGATCGAAGCCAATCGCAAGAACGCCGCCCGTAGCACCGGACCCAGATCCGACGCCGGCAAACTCGCCTCCAGAGTGAACGCCATCAAGCATGGATTACGCGCCGAATTGATCGACGTTCTTCCTCATGAGGATGCCGCGCTTTACGAGGAATTGGTCGGCGCCTGGATGTCGCGATACCGCCCCATGGACGCCGTCGAGGAGGGGCTGGTGCGGTACGCGGCGAGCCTCTCCTGGAAGCTCGATCGCGCCCGCGGCCATGAAACGGCCGTGTTGACCCGGCGGGGCCGCGAGGCCCGGGAAGCGGTCGAGAAAACCCAGGCCGAGCGGCTCGAAGACGCGATCCACATCCTCTGCCCCAGGCCCGAAGCGATGTTCGATCGGGGCCCCACCGGCGTCTATTATCTGCCGGTCCGCGAGCAGCTCGAAGCCACCTCCGCCGGTTGCCGACTCCTCATCAACCACTGGGAACGACTGCGTGAAATCGTCCGGTCCCATCGTTCCTGGGACGAACTTGAGCTGGTTCACGCCATGCGACTTATGGCGAATCAGCCGATCAGCTTCACCGACGAGCCTCGCCTCCTCGACATGGCCATCGCCAGCCGTCGCCTCCACCGTCCCGACGTCGCCGTCACCACGTTGATGCTGATCGAAACTCGCGGCAATCCGTTCTCCTCGGCCATCATGGCCGACGCCTGCGCTCGACAGCCCAGGAGTCGCGCCGAGGCCCGGCAAGTCCTGGTCGACATGACGACCGCCGAGATCGAACGATTGCAATCAGTCCTGGATGAACGCGAGGCGTTGGGCGACCCGTTCCGGGCGGAACTGAAGGAGGCGGATCGGGTCGCGTCGTTCGACCCGAGCACGGAGGGGGCGCGGGTTCGGAACTACCAGTCGACGCTCCATAGGGAGTTGTTGCGGACGCTCGACATGCTGACGAAACTCCAGAAGGAACGCCGGGCGAATGACGAGGGGACGCCGGCACCGAACGAAGCCAATTCGGACCACATCGCCGACGCTTCGACGCCCGAGCCAGACGTCCCGGACCCGCAACTCGGGGGGGCACCAGCGCCGAACGAAGCCAATTTTATCCCGATTGTGCAAGAAAAAGTTGCGTCGGAACAGCCTCGTTCGGTTGCACCGGTCCCCCGAATGAAGTCTAATCAGGCCATGAAGCTGCTCAAACGGCTTCGCAAGGGGACCGACCGCCAGCGCGCCCTGGCGAAGCAGCTCGAAGAGCAGGGCTGAATCGATTTTGAGACCTTCGGCCGTGGATTTCGGCGGGGCATCCGGGGCCCGCGTCGAACGACCGACGGGGTTCGAGCCGAGCGGAACGGCCCGCGACCGTGGGAGTTGCGCGCCGACGGCCGGAGCGGAAACGGGGACTGGCACGCGCGAGCATCGGCGAGCGAGCTGTGGCAGACAAGCTGTCTGTCCTGTAGCGGAGGGGGTGGGATTCGAACCCACGGTACCTTTCGGTACACCGGTTTTCGAGACCGGCACAATCGACCACTCTGTCACCCCTCCGTGTTCGACGTGTTCAGCCGAACACGCGAACGCGAATGTCATGGGGTGATTTTACGCGAAGATCGTCGTTCCTGGAAGAACCGAGTCAGGATTTCCCCACACTCGGTTTCGAGGACGCCGGTCGTCACCCGAACTCGGTGGTTGAGTCGCGGGTCGGTGACCAGTTGATAGAGGCTCTCGCAGGCCCCGGCTTTGGGGTCCCTGGCCCCGTAGATCAGCCGTTCGGGCCGGGCCAGCACGATGGCCCCGGCACACATCGCGCAAGGTTCGAGAGTGACATAGAGCCAGCAATCGTCGAGCCGCCAACTGCCGAGGGCTCGTCCGGCTCGCGTGATGGCGATTCGCTCGGCATGCGCCGTCGGATCGTTGAGCGTCTCGCGTAGGTTGTAGCCACGCGAGAGGATTCGTCCGCCTCGAACGATCAGCGCACCGACCGGCACTTCGCCAAGGGCGCGAGCCTCCTGGGCTAACTTCAGCGCCTCGCCCATCATGTCGAGATCGAATGACCGGATTTCCGCCTCGGTCTCGAATTTGAAGTCCGGCTCGGGCAGGCGCCGACGAGGCATTGATCCCCCAGGGAAGCGGTCGAGGCATCCCGCCGATTTCCGGGTCGAAGTCGGAGCCGGGGGGATTCGCTATGATCGACGAGAGCGGGTTATTCCGGCCCCATTCAACGGAGGACGATCCATGTCTCAACTGATCGAATTCTATCGCGGCATTGGCCCCGACAACACCGGCCGGATGCTGGAGCAAATCCAAGGCTATAACGATGGCATGATGGAGTCGTCTCACGACTTCATCCAATGGCTCTTCCCGCTTCGCGAGCCGAGCCAATTCAACCGACACTCGCCGCTTTTCAATCCGAGGCGACGCTCCGCGACAACCTGCTCCGATCGCTCGATCGGTTCCTCGCCTTCCTGGGCCTGGAACGGCGTCCGGACCGAATTGCGCCGGGATCGGCTTATCCGGATCGGAGCGAAATCTTCCTGGTTCCCAACCACAATTGGCTGCGGATCACCCGGGTCCTGCACTGCTTGCGGTTGCTCGGATTGGAGGAGCAGGGGCGTTGGCTGCTCGACTGCCTGGAAAGGCTCCAGGCGAGTGGCCAGGCCAAGATCACCCCCGACACGCTCCGGTACTGGCGAGACGCGGCAAGCCCCGAATGAGGGGGTTGACGAAGACGATCCAACGTTCGGACCCAACTCGTCAGGCGGCGCGACCATCCCCGCCCATGTCGAAGGCGTTGAAGATCAGGGCCGCGACGGCACCGCCGAGGAAGTCGGCGACGAGAGGAATCCAGATCGTCTCCCAGCCCGCGAGGCCCATCACGCGAACCCCAACGCCGACCGCCGGGTTGAACGCGCCGCCGGAGACCGAACCGACCGCAAAGGCCCCCGTCAGCACGGTGAAGCCGATCGCGAGCCCGTAGAACGAGTTCCCCGCGTTCGCCTTGGAGGTGGCCGAGTTCAAGACGACGTAGACCAGAGCGAAGGTGTAGAGGAACTCGGCCAGCAGCTGCGCGGCGACGGGATAGGCCGTCGAGGGACCTGCCGGACCGGGCTGGGGATCGGCGCTCCCCTTGATGAACAGGACGCAGGCGCCGGCCGCAACGGCCCCCAGCACCTGGGCGACCATGTAGCCGGGCACGTCCGAGGTCGGGCATTTCCCACGCAGCCAGACGCCCAGGGTGACGGCCGGATTCAGGTGGCCGCCGGAAAAATGACCCGTCGCATAAACCATGACCATCAGCGCCGAGCCGATTGCCAGCGGGGCCAGGGCCGCGGCGTCCGGGCTTTTCACCGTCTGGCCGATCGTCAGAACCAGGAAGAATGTGCCGATGAATTCGGCGACCAATTTGCCAGCCATGGAATGCACCTCGATCGTGGTTGATGATGACCCGGAGCGGACACCCGTCAAATTATCCAGGATTGCTCTGTGCCGGTGTCACTCCGAGGATGTGAACCAAGTCTTGAAGAGTTGGGCGACGACTCTGGCGGTTTGAGAAGTGGCCGGATCGGATTCGGATGCGGTCATCGTCCTGGATGTCACTCTTCGATTTTCACCGTAACAACCCTTATAGGCATTGCGTTGCCTTGGTGGTAGAGAGCAGTCGTTGATTTCGAAGGAGTTTGCCGGGCGAAGGGTGACAAAGGCTGCAAAATCGACTCGACTCAATTCGAGAACAGGACCGATTCGGCTTCCAGGAGCTGCTCGATCGACGAACGGGTCCGGTCCCAGGTATCTCGGAGTCCGTTGAAGGAAATGGCGGAAACGTGACTGGCACCGAGTAAGAGGTTTTCCAACTCCTGGCAGGCATCGCCAAGCTCTTCGGCCCCGATAGTTCGGCTCATCCCTTTCAAGCCGTGGATCTCCGCCGCCAGAGTTCTGGAGTCGCCGGTCTGCCGGGCCGAGTCGATCTTGTGCAAGGAGCGAGGGGCGGTATCGAGGAAGGATGTTGCGAGCTCTCGGGCGAAGGAGTGATCCCCATTGCAGATCGAGAGCAGTTTCTGGGCGGGAGAATCCGCCCGTTCCGGTTGAGCCGGCAACTCGGGAGAAGCCGACCGTCCCAGGGCTTCGAGCTCGTCCCGGAGCTGGGCCTGTCGAACGGGCTTCGAGAGATAGGAGTCGAACCCGGCCTGCGCGCAACGCTCCCTGTCCCCTTTCATGGCGTGCGCGGTCAGGGCAATGATCGGGGTATGTCGTGCCCCCTCGGCCTCGCGGGTCCGGATCACCATGACTGCCTCGTAGCCGTCCATCTCGGGCATCTGGACATCCATCAGGATGGCGTCGAATTGGCGTTCCTGGCTGGCCCGCACGGCCTCCCTGCCGTTTTCGACGACCGTCACGGAATGTCCCATCCCTTCAAGCATGCGCACCGCAACCTTCTGGTTGACGACGTTGTCCTCCGCGAGCAGGAGTTGAAGCGGATGGGAAGACAGCCTGGACGGCTTGACGCATCGGTTTTCCCCATTGCCGTTCGTAAAATTGAGGGAAGGCGTGTGTTCTCGGGGCTCGGAATCGAGGACTCGGAGCAGGGCTTCGAGCAAGTCGGATTGTCGAACCGGTTTTGTCATGAAGGCCGCGAACCCGAGCTCCTTGCAGCTCTGATTGCCATTGAGTCCGCCCGCGGACGTCAGCAGCAAGAGGGGGACGCCGGCGATCGCGGGGTCCTTGAGGACCTGGGCGGCGAGGGTCACACCGTCCATCTCGGGCATCATGCCGTCGATCAACGCCGCGTCGAAGGGCTTGCCGCTGGCCGCGGCGAATCGCAGGACGTCGAGCGCGGCCTGCCCGTTGGCCACCGCGAGGGTGCGAGCTCCCCAGCTTGAGAGCACTTCTTCGAGGATTCGCCGATTGATCGCGCTGTCATCGACGACGAGGATCGAGCGGCTCGACAAGCTCGGCTGAGTTGCGGGCGAGGCCTTGCGGATCTCCGGTGGTTGGGGGCGGAGCGTCGCCGTGAAGTGGAACGTGCTGCCGCGATCGAGCTCGCTCTCGACCCAGACCCTCCCTCCCATGAGTTCGACGAGCTTTGACGAGATGGGAAGCCCGAGGCCCGTCCCGCCGAATCGGCGAGTCGTCGAACCATCGACCTGTTCGAACGGCTCGAAAATCGCCTTGAGCTTGGCGCGAGGGATTCCAATTCCCGTGTCGGAAACAGAAACGCGCAGGATGACCTCCTGGTCATCGACCCGCTCCGGTTCGATCATCACGACAACCTCTCCATGGTCCGTGAATTTGATCGCGTTGCCGACCAGGTTGACGATCACCTGACGGAGCCGCCCCACGTCCCCGATCAACTCATCCGGAATCTCCGGCGCGATTCGCCCGGCGAGTTCCAATCCCTTGGAATGGGCCCGCAGGGCGAGGGTTTGCAGGGTTTCTTCCAGGGTTTCGCGGAGCACGAAGGGGGTCGGGTCGAGGCTCAATTTCCCCGCCTCGATCTTGGAAAAGTCGAGGATGTCGTTGATCACGGTCAGGAGCGAGTCGGCCGAGCTCTTGACCATCCCGATGTACTCGCGCTGCCTCGGAGAAAGCTCGGTGTCGAGCGCGAGCTCGGTCATCCCCAGGATCCCGTTCATGGGGGTCCGGATTTCATGGCTCATATTGGCCAGGAACTCGCTCTTGGCCCGGCTGGCCGCCTCCGCCGTTTCCTTGGCGATCCGCATCGAGGCCTCGGCCTCCTTGCACTCCGTGATGTCGATCGACGAGCCGACGAAGCCGACGGACACGCTGCCGGGGAGGTGGCGGGCGACCGATCGGCTGACCATCCATCGGTAGCGGCCGTCATGCCGCCTGAGCCGATACTCGAATCGCAGGGCCTCGGTTGCCCGGGTCGATGCCCTGACGGCCGCGTCCAGCGACGGGAGGTCTTCCGGGTGGACGAATCGGGTCCAGCCCCTCCCCTTCAACTCCTCGAACGAACATCCCAGGAAATCGAGCCCGGTCCGGTTGATGAACGTGACGCCGAGTTCGGGGTCGAAGAGCGAGATGCTGATGGGAGCGGAATCCGCCAACTCTCGGAATCGGCTTTCGCTCTCCCGGATCGCCTGCTCGGCCTTGCGTTGGGTCGACATGTCATGGAGCACGACCAGCAAGAGCGATCGCTCGGCGACTTCGACCGTGTTGAGGGTTACTTCGCAGGGGATCAGTTCGCCATCGGCACGCGTGATCCACCAGTCGAATCGATGGTAGCCATCCTGCCGAGCGATCCTATCCATCTTGATTCGCTCGTCCTTCGAGGAGCGACCATCCGGGAGGATCGCCGGTCCCAGGTCGGCCGGGTGTTTCCCGAGGATTTCCGACTTCTCCCTCGGCCCGATGAGCCGGAGGGTTGCGTCGTTGCAATCGACGATCCCCTCGGTCTCGTCGAAAAGGATATGGGCGTCTGACGACTTCTCGAAAAGGACCCGCAAGACATCCTCGGTCTGCTTCCGTTCGGTAATATCCTCGGCGACTCCCAGGATCATTTCCGCGTGCCCGGCCTCGTCGCGGCGAAAGACCATGTCGCGGGCGCGGAACCAACGCCAGGAGCCGTCCGCATGCCGGAGCCGGTATTCGGATTCGATGACCTCGCCGTCCTTGAGCGAGTCGAATCGTCGGTGGAGGTCGTCCAGGCCGAGTCGTTTGATGTCGTCGTGATGAACCATGCGCGGAATCACCCGATCCTCGAGGCCGAGAATTTCCTCCGGTGTGCGGTCCAGGAGCGTGCTCACTCGGCTGTTCAGCCAAACGGCACGGCAATTATGGATGCTGAAGAGATAGAGCATCGAAGGATTTGCTTCTGCCAGGCTCTCGACGAATCGCTGCCGCTCACGCGCCTCGGCTTCGGCCCGCTGTCGCTCGGCCACTTCTCCTCGGAGCGCCTTGTTGACCGCCCGGAGTTCCGAGGTGCGTTCTTCGACGGTCTGCTCGATCATCGATCGATCTTCTTCGTCCTTGGCTCGTCGAATCGCAAGCTCTCGTTGCTGATGAAGCGATTGAATTCCTCCCATGATCAGCACCGAGTTTTCGAAAACAACCCAGCAGGCATGCTCAAGCCATCGCCACGTCGATGTTTGGTCGACCCCGAAAATCGACCGCGGCCAATAAATGTTGCGGAGGAAATGATCCAGGATCACGACGATCGATGCGCTCGCCAACACTCGCCAATCGCGATAGAGCGCAAGGAACGCGAGCGAGCCGAAGATGTGGAAATGCGACTCCAGACGGCCTCCCAGCAGGTGAATCAGGAGCGTGCTCATCAGCATCTGGCCGATGGCCACGGCATGCCGAGTGATGGCCGCCCCCGGGCGAAATGCGATCAGGATCAGGGGGAGGCTCGCGATGATCCCTCCCAGGACCGTGGCCGCCCAGATGTGGGGATGGGTGTAAGACTCCTTTCCTACCCAGGCGAGTGGGGAGAGAAAGCAAGCGATCGCGACCAGTCCCCCCCATTCCGTGATGAGAAGGAACGCGAATAATCGATCGATCCGACGATGAGCCAGGTCGAGGTCGGCGTCGTAGAGCTGTTGCGCCCGCTCCGCGACTGATGGCGAAAGTTCGTAGACGGGTGTTGTTGCCATCATTTCAGTCTGTCTCCCCGAATGGTGTTTTCGGTGTGACGATGGGACACCCGAACACGGGAGGAGCCGACCGGGCCAAATTCTCGCGAGTCTCCCCGGAGCCCTGGATGAGCGCGATCACCTCCTCACAACCACGATTCTCTCCTTCATGGCCGCGAGAGGCCGTGATCCCCCCTTCGAAGATGCGCCGGCCGGCAGGGTCGAAGAGTAAGACATGCCCCGAAGTCGAGACCCCGAAACATCGGGCTTCTCGACCTTCCAGATCGTCATGCACTTCGACCATCGAGAGACTTGCCAGGCTCTGTTCGATTCCAAGATCGGCCCTTGACCATCCCTCGGGCGCCTGCTTGGGCCGATAGATCACGGCATGGACCGAGATCCGCCCCCCGCCGCGAGACAGGACCTGGGACAGTTCCGCGACACTTGCTCTCGAGCAGGGACACCGAGGATGCACGAAGATCAGCAGCGTCGGTTTCGCCCGGTCCAGGACCAGTTCAGTTGTTGCCGGCCATTGTGTTGGAGGACTTCCTTCCTCCCCGGACCGCGCGCTGTGTGCTTCGAGAATCAAGATTCCGAGGGTTACAACGGCCAGCCAGCATGCCAGCAAGTACTGTGATAGGCGATGGGGAATCGACGGGTTGGGCATCGAAGCTGTTCACCAGGCTTGGGAGCGTCGGGAAATCTCGTTCTAAAGGGAATATAGAACGGTTTGCTCCCGTGAGGCGGGGCGATCTGGAAAGCGTGGAGAACGGACAACCCGGCGGTCCTTTCGTTGAGACCGGATGCGGAGGCGATGGCCTTTACAGGAGCCGTTGCTGGCGAAACCCCGGAGACCGGACTTCGAAGAGCGGCCGGCCGGGGTTCAGGAGGGCAAG
This sequence comes from uncultured Planctomycetales bacterium, assembly GCA_937997355.1. Taxonomy (GTDB): domain Bacteria; phylum Planctomycetota; class Planctomycetia; order Isosphaerales; family Isosphaeraceae; genus CALKTZ01. Next base: position 13,060 of record CALKTZ010000567.1, read on the forward strand.
CTCCAGGGCGGCGGCGGCTCGTTGCCGCTGATATCCATTCTTGAGAGCGGAGCGGAGTGATTCCTTGTCGATCGGTTTTCCGAGGAGGTGCCGGATATCCTTGGCGTGTCGCCCCTTGGCGTTGTTCCACCACTTCAGCACAAGAGTCGGATCAGGCCAGGGGAGGCCCTCATCGGGATCCATGTCGACGTTTTCGTCGGCCGGATCATCGTTCGGGCCTGCCTCGAAGCCTTCGGGCTTTTCGCCGGCGAGCCTTTCGTTGAAGAGATGAACCCCGGTGATCAGGCTGACGGCCTCCCCGGCGGCACGCGCGTGGTCGGGGGTTTTCATCTGGTCGATGAGCCAGGGAACCAGATCGGGATCTCCGAGCGCGCCGATCGCCTTGATGGCCACGCGCGTTCGGCCCAGTTCCTTGGCGAGTTTCCTGATCCAGAGCCTGGCGTCTCGGAGCGGGAGCCGCCGGACTGCCATCTGGGCGGCCGGCTCGGAGAACGGAGTCTTATTCTCCGCAAGTGACTGGAGGAAGGCGATGGCGTCTTTGTTGCCGTTGAGCAATGAGGTGGACCATGCGGCCCAGAAGCGACAAGCCGGATCCTTGGCCTTCAAGTTGGCTCTCGTCGCGTTTTGAAGGTCCAGGACGCCGAGTTCTCCCGTCGCGCGAAGAGCACGCGCCCTCAACTCGGGGACGTCCGATGCGAGAGCATCGGCCAGGGGCGACCCGGGATTTCTGCGAATAATGGCAGCCCCTCCGATGCCGGCTCGTTTGAAGGCCGGCTCGGCGGCGGTTAAAAGCGGCTTGATATGACGGACCGCTTGTTCGGCGGGGATCCAACCCAGTGCGGAAATGAGCCCACGAATGTTTTCGGGGTTGGCGATGGCGACCGCCAGGACCTCCTGGACCTTCGTCGCATCGCCGCTTTCAAACGCGAGGATGGCTGCCGCGAAGACCTCGCCGGGTTCACCAGTCTCGGCGAGTTGGGTTTTGGCGATTTCCCAACCGAACTCATCGGCGACTCGAAGCCCGTCCACATGAGCTTCGATTCGGTTGTCAAGCTCCGCCAGGTCGGAAAGCCGCTGATTCGCGGCCTTGATCCCATCGTTTCGCAGGAGCCAGAGGAACGCGGCTTCTTCGGCATGCTGGATCACGATGCGAGCGATGGATTGGGCTGTAGGCATGATTTCAGGGATTTTCCACGCCGGGTGACGCCGAACGGCAGGACGGCCAAGGAGGAGGGGGGCGGGGGATCAGTTGAGCTGAACAGATCCCCCCTTGATGCGGTTCACGCCGGATGATCGGCTCAACAGATAGGCGCCTCGGATCAATATCTTGCCGGCTCGAGTCAGGGTGATGCTCGCCGCGCCACATTGCAAGACGATTTCCCGCTCGGCGCTGAGCACGAGTCGTTCTCGATCGACCGAGACTTCAACCGGAAGAGTCCGCGCTTCTGTCGGTGAAGACCTGGCCCGAGGGGCGCGACCGGGAGGGCAAAGCAAACCCATGATGATGGGACGGCCAAGATCCCCCGACTCGAATGCCACGACAACTTCGCGTCCGACTTCACCTTGTGAGAGAGGAATCGTCGACCGGGCGGGAACCGGCCCCGATGTTCCGTTCCACGGATGCTCGACCAGTGGCTCGCCGAGTTCACTCAGACCCACGAACCGGCCGACGACGATCTCACCGGGGCCAGGCCGATGCCGCCTTGGCCTGAGCGAACGCCTTCGAGCGATATCCCGACTTCGGTTTGGCGAAGGCCGTTTTCGTCGCACGCGCATTCGTCGTTCCCGCGACGTCAAGGCGGCGATGTCTCCCAGGGGCGGGGGCAGGCTGTCGTCCGAATTGCTCGATGCCCCTCCCAACTCTTCGGTCGATGACGTCGCCGGCGCGGATTCTGGAACGAGCGGATTCATGGCTTCCTCGATTTTGCCCGCGAACCAACCGGTAGGCGCGGGCGGAAGAATGGCGACCTCGACCCGATTCCCCTCGCTCAATTTTGGAGGATCTTCTGGCCCTTGAGAACCATGTTCTTGCTGGCCTTGCCCGTGATCTCGCCGGAACCCGTGATGGAAATATCCTTGCCGCTGATCGCGATGGTCCCATCCTTCTGCATGACGATGGAAGCTTTGCCCGTCGTCAGCGTGATCGAATCGGCGGCCGTGATGGAGAGAGTTTTCCCTACTGTGAGAGAATCCGCCTTGCCGATGCTGACGGTCCGACCTCCGCTGACGGTGACGCTCTCATCCTTGGAGACGCTCTCGGTGCGGCCCCCGCCGATGGTGATCGACTCGTCCTTGGAGACGTTCTCGGTGCGGCCCCCGCTGATGGTGATCGACTCGTCCTTGGAGACGTTTTCCGTGCGATT
>CALKTZ010000568.1 GCA_937997355.1 uncultured Planctomycetales bacterium
TCGGCGTGGAGCCCGATGGGGCGGACGACTTCGGCCGATCGCTCGCCCGGGGAGCACGGACCAGGCTCGATCATCCCACGAGCATCTGCGACGGCCTCCTCTCCTACGACGTCGGCGAGCACAACTGGCCGATCTTGCGACGATCCGTGAAGACGGCGGTCGCCATCTCCGACCGCTCGACCCGCCAGGCCATGAAATGGCTCGACCAGGTGCACGGCCTGCGGACTGAACCCTCGGGGGCCATCACCACCGCCGCCGCCCTGGCCCATCGCGAGGAGCTGGCGAAAAGCCCGGTTGGCGACGTCGTGATCGTGCTCAGCGGCCGGAACGTCGACATCCCCAAATTCCAGGAATGGACCGAGGATGTGTGAGGCTCGATTTTCGAGGGTTGGCATCCTATGAACTCTGTTGAATCGATGTTGAAAAGCAACGAACCGAACTAAATTCGGTCTCGCCTGTCTGATAATCGATTCAATCTGAAAAAATCCTCAAGACAGGTATTCCGATCGCCGATAAGATCGATCATCCGCCAATCTCAGGGAGACGCTCGTGGGAGACCCAATCTCATGAATCTGTCCGAATCCCTCATCGACGAGATCCGCGACGCGGCGTATCTCATCGAGCACGAAGCCGATGCCGAAGGCCGTCGAGAGTCCGTCCGCCAGATGCTGAGAGTGACCGCCGAGCAGCGATCGGCCGGTCTGTCGGAGGCCGAACTCCGGGCTCTCTTCGAAGAATCGATGCGGAACGACGTGCGGAGACTCGCGGGGGATCTCAATTCCCATAAGGCCGAGACGATCCTCGCGGTCGGCACTCGGATGATCGAAGCCTGCCTGAACGCCACCCGCTGGATCTCGATCCCTGCCTGACGCGCGTCACTCCGTACCTCGTGAGTCTTGAAATTCCGATGCGATCGGCCCGTAGTAACGCATGACGGGTGCGGGGAATCTTCGCGCCAACGTAACGCGGGATTCGGCACAGGCATCTGGATTCGTTGATTCTCCTCGCTGAGAATGGGGCGAGCATATCGTCTCACCATCTCGCGAGGAGGAAACATCGTGAAGATCCGGCATCTCTCGCATCTCTCGGCCTCGGCGGTCGTGCTCGGCACGATCTTCGGATGGAGTGCGGCCCTCGGCCTTGTTCTCCCGGTTCGGGCAGCCGGGGCGGCCCCGCCGATCACCCGATCGGAATCGCGCCCGGCGGTTACCGGCGGTACGGCGGCAAATCCTGGAGTTTCCCCGTCAAACGTCCGGGAGCGCCGGTTGATGGCGCTGGCTGAAAGAGCGGCGAATGCCCAGGCGGAGCGGACCGGCAAGAAGCCGAACATCCTGATGATCATGGGGGACGACATCGGGTGGTTCAACCCGAGCTGCTACCATCAGGGGATCATGGGCTATCGGACCCCGAACATCGACCGGATCGCCAAGGAAGGGGCGCGGTTCACCGACTGGTACGGGCAGCAGAGCTGCACGGCCGGACGGGCCGCATTCATCACCGGGCAGTCGCCGATCCGCACCGGCCTGACCAAGGTCGGCCTCCCCGGCGCCGATATCGGGCTTCGGAAGGAAGACCCGACCGTGGCCGACTTCCTCAAGGGGCTGGGATATGCCACGGGGCAGTTCGGCAAGAACCACCTGGGGGACAAGGATGAGTTCCTCCCCACGAACCACGGGTTCGACGAATTCTTCGGCAACCTCTACCACCTGAACGCCGAGGAGGAGCCGGAGAACCCAGACTATCCCAAGAGCCCGGATTTCAAGAAACGGTTCGGCCCTCGCGGCGTGCTCAAGTGCACGTCGGACGGCAAGATCACCGACACCGGCCCCTTGACCAAGAAGCGCATGGAGACCGTGGACGAGGAGTTTCTCGCCGCGGCGCTCGACTTCATGGACCGCCAGCACAAGGCCGAGAAGCCCTTCTTCTGCTATTTCAACAGCACCCGGATGCACGTCTTCACGCATCTCAAGAAGGAGAGCGAGGGGAAGACCGGGCTCGGCCTCTATCCCGACGGGATGGTCGAGCACGACGGCATGGTCGGTCAATTGCTCAAGAAGCTCGACGATCTCGGCATCGCCGACAACACGATCGTCGTCTACACCACCGACAACGGCGCCGAGGTCATGTCCTGGCCCGACGGCGGCACCACCCCGTTCCGCGGAGAGAAGGCGACCAACTGGGAGGGGGGATTTCGCGTCCCGACCTGCATCCGATGGCCCGGTACGATCGAGCCCGGAACGATCGTCAACGACATGTGCGCGCACGAGGACCTGATCCCCACCTTCGCCGCCGCCGCCGGCGAGCCGGACCTCGTGGCCAAGGTCAAGAAGGGCTACGAGACCAACGGCAAGAGCTTCAAGGTCCACCTCGACGGCTACAATCTGATCCCGTTCCTCAAGGGCGAGGTGAAGCAGGCGCCCCGCGAAGAATTCCTGTACTGGAGCGACGACGGCGACATCATGGGCATCCGGGTCAAGCAATGGAAGGTTGCCTTCCTGGAGCAGGAACACACGGGGCTCAACGTGTGGAAGCGGGAGTTCACCCGATTGCGGGCGCCGAGCATCTACAACCTCCGCTCCGACCCGTTCGAGCGCGGCCCCGAATCGTTCGAATATGGCCGATGGATGGCGGATCGGATGTTCCTCTTCGTGCCGGCCCAGGCGATCGTTGCTCGTTGGCTGGAGAGCTTCAAGGAATTCCCGGTCCGCCAGAAGCCCGCGAGCTTCAATCTCGATGAAGTGATGCGGAAGATGACCTCCGGCCCTTCGAAATGATGGATCATCATGATGGATCATCGACCTGCGCCGGGGGCCGGCCTGAGGTGACGGCCCGAAACCCCGGCGCAAGGTCATCCAATTGTTTCGCATCATGGAAATGAGGTTTCATGTCCGCTCATGACTCGATGCTGAAATTGAAGGCGCGGATTGGCGAGTCGATCATCGGCCAGGAAGCGGTGATCGACCGGCTGCTCATCGCCCTTCTGGCCGATGGGCACGTCTTGGTGGAGGGGTTGCCGGGGCTCGCCAAGACGCGCACCATCAAGACCCTGGCGAAGAGCCTGGAGAGTGATTTCCGCCGCATCCAGTTCACCCCCGACCTCCTCCCGGCCGACGTCACCGGCTCGGAGATTTACCAGGAGGAAGGGGGCAAGGGCTCGTTCCGATTCCAGCCGGGGCCGATCTTCGGCAACCTGGTGCTGGCCGACGAGATCAACCGGGCCCCCGCCAAGGCCCAGGCCGCGCTCCTGGAGGCGATGGAGGAGCGGCAGGTCACCGTCTCCGGCACCACGCACCCCCTCCCCGA
>CALKTZ010000569.1 GCA_937997355.1 uncultured Planctomycetales bacterium
GCACAGCGCCCGAATCTTGTCTTGCTCATCGGGGATCTGTTCGATCGCGAGGAGTGCCAGCCTCGAAGTCTCGTCGCTCGCTTCGGAATCATTTGCAAGGAACTGACCGCAGGCCACTTTCCGGAGCGTGATCACGCGACGGTCCGGGACCTGATCCTCCTCGGCTTCGCGGATCGCGTCGTGGAACAGTTTGAGGATCAGGACTCTCGTCTTCCGGTCGATCTCGATGTGAGTACCCTTGGATTCCGGTTTCCTGGGTGAATCCTCGCCGGTAACGGCCTCGTGCTGACCCGCCGACTGCCCGCGCGAGAGTGCCGGAGCCGTGAAAATGAGAGCCAGGAAACTCCATGCAACGGGTGCGATCTTCAAGAACCTGCCCGTCCCGGGTCTCATTTCGCGGGCTCCTTCTTCTCGGATTTGCCGAGGTCCGGCAGATCCTGGCGCAGGTTGCTCGATCGTTTGGCAAGTCCCTTGATGACCGACCACATGAAACGAATGCGGAGCTTCGGATCGTCGACCTTGGCAATCCAGCCGCAGGCATGCGCGACGCCGCCCGCCTCCCCTTCCAGTTTGGCGATACGCTCGTAGGCGTTGATTCGATTCCATTCATCCTCGATCGCTTCGGCCCCCTTCAGGGCACCGTCGATATCTCCCGTCCAGGCCCGCTCCCCGGCAATCTGCGAGAGCGCGTACAACGAATGGAATGTTCGGCGATTCGGATCCATGGCCATCGCGAGATCCGCAACCTTGAGCGCCTCGGCAAAATCCTTCGCGGCAGCCAGGCCGCAGGCGATCTCGTAGAAGGCTTGCTGCTGAGGGAGGCTAAACCCGTCCCCCTGGGCGTTTGCCTGAACCTTAATCTCCTTGGCGAGTTCCAACGCCTTTCGAAAGCTGGCGATCGCTCCCGGAAAATCCTTTCGCGCAATCTGGGCATTGCCGATTTCGCTCAGGGCGAGCGATTTGTGAAACTCATCCCCCTTGATCATGTCTGCGGTCTTGACCGCGTCCGCCAGCAGGTTGATCTTGGCCTGGTTGGCGGCGATCGCCTGGAGCCTTTGAGATCGAATCTCGGCGTTATCGTTTCCGATGGCCTGGGCAAGCTTGATCGCCAGGGCGAAGCTCTCCCTGGCTTTTTCGAGGTTTCCCACCTTCGCGCGCGCGACGGCGATTGCCACCAGCGGCACCGGCTTGAAGACGTCGACCGACGGATCGTTCACCCCCTTGCCGATCATCGCGGCCGTTGCAATCGCCCCATCGATATCCCCCGTCTCGGCCTGGGCGACGGCGATGCTCGAAAGCGCTTCGGCCTTGACCGGATCCGAGGAGATGGCCGACGCAATCTTGAGCGCCCTCGACAGCGTGGCCTTCGCCGCCTCGGGGGAGACCTGCGTCGCCTTGCCCGCGACCTTGCCGATCTGCATTCCTCTGAGTTCAATCCGAACGTCGGGGATCGCCTCGGCGATGTCGAGCACCCGATCGAAGTCCTCGGCATCGAGCAGCCCGTCGACCAGCATCGCCAATGATCGCTGCCACTGACTCTCGCTGGTCATCGCCATCAAGCCTTCCAGGGCAGTCTCCAAGACCCCCTTCGCACCAACATCCGCGCCGATCATCGCCTCTGCCCGAGACACACCTTTCGCGACACTGATCCGATTGGTCGGACTCAAGGAGTTCATCATTTTGACGGCCGAGGCCACGGCCGTTCGGGCTTCGGCCATCGCGCCGTACTCGCCGAGTTGCGTGGCCATCATGGTCCAGGAAAGGGCCCTGGTCAGGTCGCCTGGGAGTTGGGCGACCGCCTCGTTCGCCTTGGCCAAAGTCGCCAGCGCGGCGTCGTGATCGTTCGCGAGAAATTGCCCGCACGCGAGGTTCACCAGGGCATTCACCCGCTGCTGGGGATCGGTTTGTTCTTCGGCATCTCGGACCGTGTTCGCGAGGCTCTTGAGCAAGATGTCGCGGTCTTCGGCACCGATGACAAGCTTGGGGATGACTCGCTTAGTCCCCGGCGGCCTCGGAGGAGAAAGCTTCGGGTTATTGACCCGTTCGACCTCCTGGGAAAAGGACGGAAAGGACAAGGAGGCCGAAATCACGAACGACGCGATTCCGACAGACGCACGGGAGATGAACCAGCGCATGGGATTCACTCGAGGTTTTGAATCAAAACCAACTCCGACGACTCGCGGACCGAGTGATAGCATACGTCCTCCTCGCGCCCCTCCGCCATCCGTCAGAGGTTGTGAGTCGTCCCATCAGCGATGCCGGTTCCATTCGAATGCCAGGACGGCAAGGGGGAACCGGCCGAGCGGCACGAGCGCGATAGCTGCCAGGCAAGCGACCCAAGGGGAGATCGAAACCATCCCCGAAGGGATCAGCAACATCGCGAAGGCCGCCGCCAGGATCGACGCGCAGGCCCATCCCCCTAGGAAGAACACCGGATCGCGCGCGGACATCAGCCCCCGGCGGACGCATTCGCGATAGGCCCAGGACGCCGTCAGGAACTTGAGGATCGCGGCGGCGACGACAACGCCCGGCAGAAATGCAGCCAGGATGCGCAGGTCGGAAGGGCGTGCCCAGACATGGATGGGGAGTCCTGCGATCACGGTGAACACGAAGACGACCAGGACGGTGATCCAGCCGATGAGCCAGCGACGGCCCGTCAGGCCGATCGGGAGCAGATCCGTCATCAGTCGCCAGATCAGGAACGGGAAGAAGAGGCTTCCCAGACCGGCGAGCACGAATCCCCTCCATCCGGGGTAACGGGCGGCGTAACCGTGCCAGAGGAGGCCCGCATCGTCGACGTGCCCCGTGATCGCGATCCAGGCCGCAATCGAGGCGACGATGATGCCGCAACCGATCAGGACGCTCCGCAGCGTCATCCGGAACTTGGCCGCGACAACCTGCCAACTCGTCAGCGGTCGAATCGCCACGAATTCGAGAGAATTGTCGACCTTGGCCCAGATCGGAGACATCCGGGCGATTTCCGCGCCCCGTCCGATGGATGCGAAAATCGGCCAGGCGAAGCTGGCAATCAAGCAAGTCATGAGCCCGAAGCTGTCGTATCGTCCTTCCCGGAGGAAGGCCACGACGAAAATCACCGAGCAAACGAAGATCGCTATCCCCGGGAAGAACCGGCCGTGGCATTGCCACTCGAACCACGATTGAGCGGACACGTCGGACCGAAATTGCCGTCGCGCGGACATCCGACTCAAAGCCAGGAACGGCCGGTTCAACAGGGCGAGTCGCGGCCAGAGCCTCCAGGCTTCGCCTCGGCGGGCA
>CALKTZ010000570.1 GCA_937997355.1 uncultured Planctomycetales bacterium
ACACGATGAGCGTGTCTTCCATCCGACCCAGGCGTTTCAAAGCGTCGAACAATTCGCCGAGCCAGCGGTCGGTGAGCGTGACCATCCCGGCATAGGTCCGGCGCAGCCGGTAAAGCTCCTCTTCATCGATGACATCGCCGATCTCACCGGCGGGAACATCGATCAGGACGGGGACCTCGCCGATTCCATCGTCTCCGAGTTGCTCGGCATCGTCCTCCGCGAGGTCCCCTCCTCGCCCATCTCGAATTCATCGGGTTCGGCCGTGGCGTACTGATCGCGATAAGGTTGGGGGGGATCCCAGGGGCCATGCGGGCTGAAGAAGTCGAGCCAGAGGACGAACGGATCTTTCTCCTCGCCGCGACGGTCCAGCCAATCGATGGCGGCGCGAACCGACCGGGCGATTCCCGTATTCTCCTCGATATCGGTCCGAAGCACGGCCCGGTTGCGCAGGAATTGTTCCCATCGCGACTTCCAAAGATCGTGGTGCGGATGATCCTTTGGAGGGAGGCGTAAGCCAGGTTCATCGGAGAGCTTCAGGTGCTTGGTCCGCGGATCGTCGGCGGGGACGAGCGGGTCGTACGCCTGGCCTCGGATCCAGTGGACCTCGTCAAAACCTCGGCCATAGCCATGGCCGACATGCCGCAGGTTCGGAACATCGGAGATCAATGCGGTGCGAACCCCTCGGTCCCAGAGCAAGTCCGGCAAGATCAACTCGTCGGACCTGAGCGGGGTCCAGCCTTGATCGGGATCGGCGAAGCCGTAACGCCCCGTCCACCAGCTTCGGCGAGTGGGTAACGTGCTGACGTTCTCGGGGAAATGATGGTCGAAAACAATCCCCTCCGAGGCCAAACGATCGATGTTTGGGGTCTCGATCCAGGGGTTGCCATAGGTTCCCAGGAATCCCAGATGCTCGCTGTTGCAGACCACGACGATGACATTCATGCGGGACATTGTAGCGGATTGATTCGCGGGGGCCAGCGGGATTCCGACCGGCCGAGTTACAACCTTTCCCACCGACCGGACAGGCAGTAGGATGAGGGCCGACTTCGAACAGAATCGGGGGGCGAAATCGTGCGAGCCTCCCGCCGCATCCGGGAGAGGCCATTGTCATGACGCGGTTTCGTGATACATCGCTCGTCGTCCGAGATCCCTTGGAATTCAGGAGTGCCAGAAACCTCTTGATCGGTATCGGCTGCCTCGCGGCATTGGCCGCATCGACGGTGGCGGCCCAGGAGCCGGCGCGTGCCCAGAAGGCGGCCAATGTCAAGGAACTCAAGTTCGGCTCGCAAGGGCCGGCCGCTCACCGGGTCTATCAACGAGGCGCCGACAATCGGGCGGAAATCCCGATCGTGCTCGACGAAGCGGATCAGAACACGAAAATCGTCGCCGCACGATTGTTGAATGGCCGTCAGGCACGTCCCGCCGGCTTTGGCAATCTCCCCAACACAAGTGCTAACGGGGTCAAATACGCTGACGGCAAGCTCATTGGAGTCCCAGTTGGCGGCCCGTACACGATCATGGTCGAGGCCAAGAACGGCGATCAGATTCTCAGGGGTATGGTGAGCGACATCTTCGTCGGCGATCTCTGGATTCTTGCCGGCCAGTCGAACATGGAGGGGGTTGGCAACCTGGTCGATGTCACGCCGCCTCATCCTCAGGTGATGCTCCTCGGATCGGACTCAAGCTGGAAAATCGCCGAGGAGCCTCTCCACTGGCTCATCGATTCCCCTGATCCGGTCCATTCGGGTGACCCCAAAACACGAGAGGAACGTTCGGCCAAGCAGCATGCGACCCGGGCCAAGGGGGCCGGGTTGGGACTGCCGTTCGCCGCGGCCCTCTACGAGCAAACCCAGATCCCCATCGGACTGATCGCCTGCGCCCACGGCGGGACCAGCATGGAGCAGTGGAATCCCGCCAAAAAAGAAGAGGGGGGTAACAGCCTCTACGGCTCGATGCTCCGCCAGGCCAAGCTCGCCGGGGGCAAATTCAAGGGGGTACTCTGGTACCAGGGGGAGAGCGACGCGCTCAACAAGGGAGAAGTCTGGAAGGTTTATTCCAAGGTCTTCGATGAATTCATCGCGGCGGTTCGCTCCGACCTCGGCCAGCCGGACCTGCCGTTCTACCTCGTCCAGATCGGCCGTTTCATCTCCGGGATGGATCCGAAGCCATGGAATACTGTTCAGGACGCTCAGCGGACCGTGCCGGATCGAATTCCTAACACGGCCGTGATCTCGGTGATCGACCTCGAACTCGACGATGGGATTCACGTCGGTGTCCAGGGACTCAAGCGAGCCGGCCAGCGGTTGGCGAAGATCGCGGCCCGCGAGCTCTTCGGACAGGTTGGGGCAACCACGCCAACCTTCGAACGGGTTCAGAAAGGCCCCGGCAATACCCTCGTCGTCAAATTCAAGGGGGTGAATTTCAGCGGTGGAGGCCAGGGCCTGGCTCCCGGCGCCCGCATGGGCGGAATGGGCGGAATGATGGGACGTGCCCGACCGAATGCCAGCGCGGCCGACGGCCCGGGGCTCCATCCCGCGACCCATATCGGCGGCTTCTCGATCTGCAAGGAAGATGGGACGACCATCCCCATGATCTTCGAAGCCAGGGTCGGCAAGGCTCGCGATACAGTGATCCTTGACCTCACCGGACCTGTTCCGCCGAAGTCGTTCCTGTGGTACGGCCACGGCCTCGACCCCTACGCCAACCTGACCGATGCCCAGGATATGGCGGTCCCGGTCTTCGGGCCGATCGCCCTGGATGGCCTTGCGGACCTCCCGGCACCCAAGCCCACGGTGGCTTCGGCGGCCCCAAAGCCGACAGCCCCGGCAGTCAACCCTTCGGCGGTCAAACTGCTGATCATCACCGGCGATCAAGGACACGATTGGCCCAAGACAACCGAATCTCTCAAGGAATTCCTCTCGAAGGACGGCCGAGTTGATGTCGCGGTCACCAAAACGCCTGCCAAGGACCTCACCGCCGAGAACCTCGCCAAGTATGACGTCCTCCTCCTCAATTACAAGGATACCGGCAAGGGGGGGCCTGATACGGT
>CALKTZ010000571.1 GCA_937997355.1 uncultured Planctomycetales bacterium
TCACGTCTTCCTCACGTTCAGGACAGGTAGGAATACTCGCTCTTCGTCCTCGTCCTTCCCCTTTTCGTCGGCCAGCCAGGAAAGGACCGTCATCTCCAGGAAGACGAGGCCGAGCGCCAACGGCATCATCAGGAATCCCGCCCAGTCATGGGCCAGCTTCCGGCTGTGTTCTCCGCCGAAGAAATAATAGCACCAGCCGGTTGTGACGATCCGGATGATGTTGCTGAACAGCGCGATCGGCAGGACGCTGCCCAGCAGGACGATCCGCTTCCAGAGCTCCATGGGGACCAGCGTGATGGTCGCGATCACCACGGCGGCCAGGCTCATCAACATCGACAGGCCGTTGCAGACGGTCGCCACTTCCAGCTTCTCGAGCCCCTTGCTCGTGTTGATGTTGATGATGTTCCCTTCCGGGATCGCCCAGAGCCCCGTGAGCTGCAAGAGGAAGCCGCTCCCGATCGTCGCGAGTCGTTGCAGGGGGAGCGAGACCATGGTGTTGACGCTCTGAGGGAGGGGGAGCAAGAAGACCAGGAAGACGATCGCCGGCCATGCTCGTTTCATCAGCGAGGCGCCGCCATACGTCCAGACGAGGCAGGCCACGGCCGGGATCAAGGTGGCCGTCTCCAGCCACTGATTGCCCATCTCGTACATGACCCCTCGCATCGTGAGCAAGAGCCCCAGGAAGCCCCAGGCAATGCCCTGCGAGATGACCGAGGGCGCATCGCCGGAGGAGGCTCGCGAGCGGGTATAGAAAATGACGAGGGCGATCGGGATGACGAGGAACCCGTGCGTATAGTTGGGATCGTTGGACCAGGTGTGCCCCAGGCTGATCAGGTTGGGCATGTAGGACCAGCAGAGGACGGCCGCGGTGACGACGAGGGCGATGTTCCGGGGGCTCAACCAACCGCTCGGGCCGCTGATCGCATCGGCCGCCGCGCGTCCCGGAGAGTCCGGCTTCGCCCCCTCGGTCGCCGAGCTTTTCAGGCCCTCGCTCTGCATCGGATTACTCAACAGGGTCTTGCTCGTCAGGTCGGTCGTCATGGGGAGAGTCACTGGGAGAGTCCTCGCGGGTTACCAGTCGGCGGATTGGACTTCTTTCGCGCAAACCAACTTCGGTTTGAAAACCAACACGCACCGGATTCTTGCCGATAGACCGAGAGGCGTTCACCGTTTCACGAGGCGCGGACTCCGTCCCCGTGGGTTGCAAATCCACTTTACTCGACCGATTCGACCGAAGCCCCATGGCGGCGGGCGACGATCTATTTCCGGGGACGTCGGGGCAATTACGCGATTCAATCCCACGGCCTCTCCCAACCCCTTCAAGGAGGGACGGGATGCGGCCGGGATGCTCTTCATTCAGGAGAACAAGGCCGACCGAGGCATGGTCTTGATAAAAGTAAGGAGGAGCCTCGGTCGAGAATTCACTCTGATCATCAATCCTAGCTCGCTTTGGACGAATTGGCCTGAGGCTTTCTCGCGTAGGAATAATGTCCGTAGTACGAATCGGCCGCGCGCATCCCGTTGATCACCGTCCCCAGGACCGTGATCCCGGCGACATCCAATTGTCGACGTGCTCGCTCGACCTGGGGGAACCGGCTGATGTCGAAGCGCGAGGCCAGGATTGCGCCGTCGGCCCATTGGCCCAGGATCAGGGCGTCGGGGACGGGGAGGACGGGGGGGGAATCGATCACGATCAGGTCGTACTGTTCTCGGAGCTGCGCGATCAGGATGCCGAAGTTCGGGCCGTTGAGGATGCGGCTGACGGCGGCGATCGGGGTCCCGGCCAGCAGGAGATGGAAGGTCCCGCCCTGGACCGGGACGGCGACCTCCTCGATCGTCACCTCTCCCTTCAGGACGTCGCTCAGGCCGGGGCCTTCGGGGACGTCCAGGAGCGATCCCAGCGAGGCCCGTCTCAGGTCGGCGTCGATCAGCAGGGTCGACATGCCGGCGTTGCCGCAACGCGCCGCCAGCTGGGCGGCGAGGGTCGTCTTCCCCTCCCCCCCCACGGCGCTGGTGATGAGCACGCAGCGGCCGTTATCCAGGGGGGCCTGCGCGCCGCAGACGGCGAACCGCAAATGATCCAGCCGCTGGATGAAGCGGTCGATCTGATCGCTGCCGTGTTCCAGCTCGCGCATCTTCCGGACTTCCCGGGCGCTCGGGAGGGGGGGGAGCGCGAAAACCTCGGAATGGACCCGCACCGAGAGGGATTCCGGATCGGAAACCCGCTCCGCCTTGATCTCCAGCAGGAGGAACAGCCCGAGGAACGCCCCGAGCACGACGAACGGCGTGGCCGCCATGAGCTTGGTCCGCTTGTTCTGCGAGGGGAAGAACGGCACGCGGACGTCGTCTGCGATCGTGACGCGGACTTGCTCCGTCCCCGCTTCGAATTCGGCCTGCTTCAAGACGTCGTCGACCTTGGTATGGTTGTGCTGGAGCGTGTCCAGTTCCTTCCTCATGATGTCCGCCTTGAGGGCGTCGAGTCGGGCTTCCTTGTTGGTGACGTCCATGTTCTGCAGGGACTTGTCCAGGGCCTCTTTCCTGGCGGTGAGCTCGGCGACCCGCTGCTGCGCCTGCACCAGCGTCTCGGGCTCGCCTTCCTCCGTGCCTGGGCCCGCGGACGCGGCCATGACCCGCTTTTTCAGCTCGTCGTACTTCATTTCCCAGAGCTTGTTGTACTGCCCCTTCAGGGCGGCGATGTCTCGCTTGAGCCAGTTCAGGGCCGGGTCGCTCCCCTGGCGGGAGATTATGCGAACCTTCTTCTCTTCTTGCTCCTTGCGGTCGAGCTCATTGACGATCGAGGCGACGTCCGGATCATTCCGGAATGCCGTGACGATCTGCTTGTTGATCTCGGCAAGCGCGAGGGTCCGATCCACATCCGGAGGTTCGTTCTGCTTCGACGGGTCCGCCTCCTTCTGCTTCCGCTCCAGGATCTTTTCCGCGGCATCCAGTTCCAGATTGACGTGGAAGTACTCGTCGCGAAACCGATTGTATTCCGCCTCGCTGACGGCGTTGCTGACGACCTTCGTCCCGACGGCCTGCTCCGCCGCCGCGGTCCCATCTGCGTTGATGGCGTCGGACGGCTTGGAGATGAACTGAACGTTCCCCTTCTCGGTCAATGCGTAGAGCTGGCTCTTCGTCTGAGTGATCAGCCCCTGGAGTTTCCCTTTCTCCGCCTGGAGGCTCGCGATCATCTGGTTGCCGCTGGTCCGGGCGTAATTCTTCACCTGTTCTATATAGGCACGGATCACGGCATCAACGATTTTGAACGCTTCATCGCGGCGTGACGAGAAGAACGAGACGCGGATCAGGAACGAATCTTTGTCCGCGTCGACGATCAGCGCCTTGTGGAGATCCTCGACGTAATCGGGGGAGTTTTTGATGAAGGGGAGCTTCGCGATCTCGGGATCCGACGCGGCGGTGTCGAGGACCGTCCGGTTGTTGATCATTCGAATCTGAGTTCGAAGGAAGTTTTGTGCAAATCCCCGATCCCCATCCCCCATGCTGGCGCTGTAGAGCGTCGCCGTGGCGGGCTCGACCCGGATGGTGCCGCTCGCCTCGTATTTGGGTTCGGCATAAATATAAATGAGGTAGAGCGCGGGCAGGGAGCAGATGATCGAGAGCCCGAGGATATGCCACCAATGGCGGATGAGCCCTCGCAGGAGGGTCCGAGGATTCATCGACGTGGCGGGCGAACCCCCTCCCCCGGGGGCGCCCCCCATGACCGACATCTGAATCGGCGCCGGGAGGCGAGAAGCCGAGGAGGCCAGGCGTGCTGGTAAATTCGATTCGGGCCTATTGGTCGTGTCCATCGTCGGTGTTTACTCAAAGGATGTGGGCGTCAACCAACTAGGGAGTCAAATACCCGGACTAACCTCGATGCTGGGGAAGCAACGCAAGGATTTCGAGCGACGTCGGGCCGACTGTCACCATTGGGATTCGCTGGGGAAAATTTTAAACCAAGTACGCGTGGTGGATGATTTTGTGTCTTGATCTTGGTTTTGATCGGCGGGCAAAAATCGTGAGGGACTCCCGGAAGACTTCTCAAATACCCGGACAAGGTAGACCGTCATGATCCCGGACCATGGTTA
>CALKTZ010000572.1 GCA_937997355.1 uncultured Planctomycetales bacterium
CCACATCGACGTTAATCCAGGGGAATTTCGTCGGCACGGACCGTGGCGGGACCATCCCGCTCGGGAACCAATTGAACGGGATCGCCCTGGACGATGCCCCGCGGAACACGATCGGCGGATCCGTCGCGGGATCTTTGAATGTCATCTCGGCGAATTTCAGCAGCGGTATCGACGCCGAGGGGAATTCCAACCTGCTGGTGATTCAGGGAAACGCGATCGGTACCGATCCGAGCGGCTCGTTGAATCTGGGAAATGTATCGAACGGCATTTTTCTGGCCACCTGCCAGAACCTGATCGGCGGGATTGATTTCGGCGAGGGAAATCTCATCGCATGGAATGGAACGGGATCGCTCGGTTCCGGGATTCAATTGACCGCGACCGCGAGCCAGAACACCTTCCTTTCCAACTCGATCTTCGGGAACCACCGGCTCGGGATCAACCTCGGAAACGGCCCGACCCCCAACGACTTGAAGGATGGGGATTCCGGCGCGAACGGCCTTCAAAATTATCCGGTCCTCACGTCCGCCCAGGTGGATGGAAAGACCACGAACGTTCAGGGGACGTTGAACAGCACCCCCGGAACGAAATTCATCATTCAATTCTTCAGTTCTTCCTCGGTCGATACGGCCGGCTATGGGCCCGGTAAATACCTGGTCGGCACGATCAGCGTCACGACCGACCAGGACGGCAACGCCACCTTTTCCGCTCCCGGCTTCGACCCGGCCATCGGAAGCTTCCTGACCGCGACCGCCACCGCCCCCGATGGAAGTACCTCGGAGTACTCGCAAACGATTAGCATTCAAACGGTCGCCGATTTGAGCATCTCGGTGACTTCCAGCGCCGAAGTGGTGCATGCCGGTTCGTCGGTGGTGTATACCGTGACGGTGACGAACCGGAGCGCCGTCGCCGCGCAGGGCGTTTCCGTGAGGGATATCCTTTCCGGCGCCACCTCCATCCGATCCGTCACCGCCACTCAGGGAACTTCGCCGAGCGTCATCGGGAACGTGGTGAGCGTCTATCTCGGCGCCCTCGCGGGGGGAGCGACCGCCGTGATCTCCATCACGGTTCAACCCCAACTCATCGGATCGGGCACGGTCTCGAGCTCCGCCGTGGTCTCCTCGCAGAGCGTGGACCCGAACCTCGCCAACAACAACGGCGCGGTCACCACGACCGTTCGGGCCGCCGCCGACCTGGAGGTTTCGATCCGCCCGGATGCCCCCTCGGTCCAGATCGAAGGCAATTCCACGTTCACGCTGACTGTAAAGAATCAAGGGCCGTCGACGGCGCACAATGTCATCCTGAGAATCCCGGGCGATCTCTCCGTGCGGCTGGTCTCGATTTCGTCGCCGAATCCGATTTTCGGAACTGACGGCACGCTCTCGGTCAATGTCGGGGATCTCGCGCCGGGTGCGAGCGTTGATGTCGAACTGGTCGTCCAGGCGTTGTCGATGTCGGGCGCGGTGATCGGCGCGAACGTCTCGGCCGATGAGGATGAGCTAATTCCCGCCGATAATGTCGCATCCTGGACCGAGCCGGTCACCGCGGCGACCGACCTCTCGGTCTCGATCGCGACCGACAGGAACCCCGGTTATCGCGGTCTCGATCTCGTTTACATGATCACCCTTCGGAACGGCGGCCCATGCGACGCATCCGGAGTGATTTTGACTCAGGCGTTGCCCTCGGGGGCTGCCTTGATCTCGACGAGCCTCGATCCCGGGACATCCCCGACGATCGACCAGGGTACTCTGACGGCGATGATCGGCAGCCTGAAGGCCGGAGCCTCGGCGACTATCAGGGTGATCGTGCGGCCGAACGCGGATACGCCGAGCGCGCTCAGCACCACGGCGACCGTGGCGAGCGATCTGGCGGACCTCGATCCCTCGAACAATGCCGCGAGTCTCGAAACGCCGGTTGCGAATGCCAGCGATCTTTCAGTCGTCTTGAGCTCGGGGCCGTCGTCCTCGGAAGTCGGCCAGATCGTTACCTATGTCTTGACGGTGTCGAATCTCGGCCCGAGCGATGACGCCGGCGCCCGCTTCCAGGCGATGCTTCCTCCGGGATTTTCCTTCATCTCGGCGACGTCGTCGCAAGGAGCCTCGCCCGTCTTCGCGCAGGGGAAATTGACGGCCGAGCTCGGAGCGTTGGCCGCGGGTGGAAGCGCCACGATTCAGATCCTGGCGAGGCCGATGCTCGGCAATCTCGGCGCGTTGACCACGACGGCAACCGTCGCGGGAGCCAACACGGACCTCGATCCCTCCAACAACGCAACGTCCACCAGCCTGACGGTCGCCCCGGTCAAGCTCGTCTCGCAACTGATGGTCAGTCAAAGTCAGATTCAAACCGGCGATTACTTTACGTTGACGACGACCGTGACGAATCCCGGCTCAACCCGGGCCACGGGCGTTGTACTGTCGCTCCCCTTCGGTTCTCTCGTTCAACTGGTTTCCGCGACCTCAAGCCAGGGCACGGCCGAGATCCACGGCAATTCCGTCTCGGCAATGATCGGAAGCCTCGATGCGGGCGCCGTCGTCACCTTCGGTTTTCGGCTCCTGGCCCTCTCGGCCGGAACATTGACGAGCACGGTCGAGGTTTCCGCCGACGAGGAGAATATCGCGCCCGGCCAGGGGGGGGCGACCCTGACGAACACGATCCGCGAATCGCCGGGGGTGCTCCAATTCGCAACATCGACGGACCAGGTCCTGCCGACCACGGGCTATGCGACTCTTCCCGTGCTCCGGACCTGGGGCTCTTCGGGAACGATCACGGTTCGTTATCAAACCGAGGCCGGCTCGGCGGTCGCGGGGCGGGATTATCTCCCGACATCCGGCGTCCTGACCTTCTTGCCGGGACAGCTTTCTCAGACGATTCAAATCCCCGTCCTCGCGGTCCCGCACGCGGAATCAAACTACACGGTCAATGTGATCCTCAGCGACCCGACCTCGGGGGCATTGCTGGGATCGCTACGCACCTCCGTGCTCACGATTTTCGATCCCAATCCCGACACGACTCCGCCGCGGATTGTCGACATGAGCCTGTCCGGGCCGGGGAAGTCGATTTCCGGCATCTCCTTCACGTTCAGCGAGGCGATCAGTCCCGACACCGCCACCAACCCGGACTCATTCCGACTGTTCGCCCTCGGGCCGGATGGTCGATTGGGGACCCCCGATGATCAGCCGATCGGGTTCGCTCCTCCGATTTACGATCCGGTCCAGCACGTGGTCACGATCAACCCCTCCGCGCCGCTCCCCCCGAATCGTTATTTCGGCATCCAGATCGTGGCGAGCGGGAAGAATTCGATTCATGACCTCGCGGGCAATCCGCTCGACGGCGGCGCGATGGGGTATGCCGGCTTGCCGTACGCCGCATTGTTCGCTCGCGGGACGAACTTGAACTACAAGGATTCCCAGGGGAACAACGTCAATCTTCGAATCCTGGGACCGGGCTTCCTCGACCAGATCCGGGACGCGAGCGGAGACGGTCTCTCGCTCGTCCTGCAGAATGTCGTGCAAGGCCGAAGCACCCTGACCGGATCGGTCCGACGCGGGCGTCGACTCGGGGGCTCGACGGAGCTTGGTATCATCGACGGATTGGGACAGTTCGGGCAGATCCGCGTCAAACTGTCGAGCTCCGCATTCCGGGTTCAGGCCTATCCCTTCTCGCAGACCTCACGCCACCAGCCGCTGGTTCCTGCAAAACATAACCTTCGAGTTAAGCATGCGAAGCCCAAGTCGCTGGTCCGCCAGGGAAAAGGCCGACATCATCGTTGAGCGAGACTCGGCGGGAAGGTAGAATGGCCGTGAATCCTCGCCCTCTTCAATCCTGACAGGGGAGATCTTGTGCCACACTTCTCCGCGAGATCGCTGCTGCTTGCCGGCGCCCTTTGCCTGGGGTTGACCCAAGGGGTCGTTGCCTGCCCGAACTGCAAGGAAGCCGTGAGTTTACAACCGGAGGACGTCGCTCGCGTGGCCAGCGGCTACAACTGGAGCGTCCTCTTCATGCTGGTCGTCCCATTCTCGATGATCGGGACCGGGGCGATGCTCGTCCACCGCGCCGTCAAGGATGGTCGATTGCCCGAGATGTGAGCCGGCTTCTCATCGCGCAGCCTCGCAATATGTTGAAAAAAGTGGTCTCCTGACCCCGCCGAAATGCCTGGATTTGTTCGGCGCGTGCCACCGGACGACCCCGCCGAAACGCCCGACCGACGGTCTCCCGACCTCCGACGGCCGGTCTCCGGAACCCATCCGCCCCCCTCTCGGAGGGGGCCACGGGGGGTCGATCGCGGCGGAGGCCGGCACCGAAGAACCCCCCTGTTTCCCCCCTCCGAGAGGGGGGATGTGTTGTTATGTCGAGCCGATGATGTTCCTGGCCGGATGGCACGGGACGTACTTGCCCCGAGCTATCCAAGGCCGCCCCGATGGGCTGGTCCGTCGCGATCGCGGAACTCTCGCCTCGATCCTTCGCGGTCGACTGATGCGGCGGGCGATGAGCCCCTCCGGAGCCCTGAAGGGGAGGCCCGACCGGGGTGATGTCCCTCGCCCCGAGTCCGACCG
>CALKTZ010000573.1 GCA_937997355.1 uncultured Planctomycetales bacterium
ATGTCGAGGCGGTAGCCAGGGCGGAATTTGCCAAGGTCGCCAAGAAGTCGGAGGCAGAAATTACGCGCATCCCCGGAGAATTCATAAGAAGGGCCGAGACCAAAGCCAAGAGCTTGGTGCCGCTCGGCTACGGCGATTTGGATACTACGAACCTCACGGCCGAAATCAAGGAAGGATCAAAAACGCTCGACTTCAAACTCTCGGACGCCGATGCTCCGCCCGACCCGCCGAAAGATGGCAGGGGCAAGGGCCGCAAGCGATAATCCGTAAAGGCTCATGATAGGTTCCGGGGTGGTGGTGTAGGGTCCGATTTCCGGGTGCCACGGGTCTTCAGACCCGTGTCGCAAGCCCGGGTGTCATGCACGGGTCTGAAGACCCGTGGCACCCATGACTCACCCGTTTTGGATCTGTCGGTTAAACATAGGTCTGAGCTTGGAATGCTTGAAAGATCGCCGTTGAAGTCCTTCGGGAATCGTGCCGGCAAGATGCGATGGAAATTATTGGTGTTCCTGGCGACCTTCGCCGCATGCGCGTGGGGCTACTTGAGATTGTTCGACGAGCCGCCGAAGCCGGTCGTCTACTCCACCCCGCCGAACCGAAATACCAGGCCGGATGTGGCGTATGTCGGCGACAAGGCGTGCGCCGGTTGTCATGCCGAGATCGCCGAGTCCTACAGCCATCACCCCATGGCCCATTCGATGACGACGCCCGAAAACGTGCTTCCCGGGGCTTCGGGCGAAGTGCTCGCTTTCGAGGATGGACTCAGCTACTGGATCGAACGACGCGATGGTCGCGTGTTCCACCAGGAACGGAAGACCGATTCCGCGGGCGAAACGGTTGAGAAGACCGAGCGAGAGGTCCGCTACGTGGTGGGGTCGGGCACTCGCGATTTTGCCTTCCTGGTTGAACGGGATGGTGATCTTTTTCTGTCCCCCCTCTCCTGGGATAACCGAGAAAAGGAGTGGGATCTTGCATTGGGCTACCGCAAACACAATCGGCATTTCGACCAGAGAATCACTGCCGATTGCCTCTTCTGTCATGCCAACCGGGTTGAGAAGTCCGCTGAAGGAAAGCCGATCCAATTCACTGGGATGTCGATCGGTTGCGAGCGATGTCACGGCCCGGGCGGGCTCCATGCGAAGGCCCCGGAAGTCGCCACCGGGGGCGAAGCCACGATCGTCAATCCGGCCAAGCTGAAGCCGGTCGCCTTGCGCGAAAACGTCTGCGAGCAGTGCCACGTGCAGAGTAATCTGCGTGTTGAGAACGCACGGCAATCATCATTCGACTATCGCCCCGGCCTTCCCCTGGAAAAGTTCCTCCACATCATCCCGGAACGATTTGGCGTTACCCGACAATTCCGAATTGTCGGTCATGTTCAGCAGATGCGCAAGAGCCGCTGTTATAACGCGAGCAACAAGGAACTCGGCTGCATCTCGTGCCACGACCCGCACAAAGTTCCAGCGGCATCCGAGCGGGTGGCGTTTTATCGGAAGAAGTGCCTGGAGTGCCACGCCGATCGGGGCTGCAAGCTGGCCGCCGATGTCCGACTCAAGCAGAGCCCGGCGGACGACTGCACCTCCTGCCACATGCCCAAGCTCCCCCCGAGCAACATCGGCCACACGGCCGTCACCGATCACACGATCCCACGCATGCCGTAATTGCGGCGGATTGCACGAAGCAAACCTTCGGGTACGCGTGGCTTCCCAGACCCGGTCGATCAGGGGGCCGGCGGTGGATTTCGATCGGGGTCACGCCCGCGCTCCGGCTCCATCGCGCCGGGAAGAAATCTATACAAAAAAGCACTTCCATGAGGCGCGGAGGAGCGAATAACGAATTGTTTAGAAATACCGGAATTACATACGAGCGCCGTAATAAATTTCTCTGAAAATTGGGAGATTATGTCAACTATTTACGAAAGACTTAGTATTAAAGACTAGTGATTTAAATCAATTTCTGTTCTCTGTATTCCTAAATGATTCATTGAAAATTATTTAAATAAGTCTGCCCGAAATTTGCTTGACTCGATGTCCTCGCGAATCAAGAATCCATTTTGATTCGAGTCTGGCGGGAGCGAAATCGATAGATTTTTTCAATTTCATGCGATTCGGTTCGCCTCCCAAGTTCTGAAGTCATCTACGTGCAAACTTGATCCTCATCGCGCGGTCGGTTTCTCGGGCATTCGCACCGGGGATCGGGCGTGATCGGTGACCGGATTTCGGCCTCATCCTCCGATGATCCGAGCCACGCGGTGCCCCTGCGCGCCGGGCGTGGCCGGGCTGTATCGGCGGCCGCTTTCTCGTGAGAACGGCCGGATCATCTATTTCGAGTGGATTCGAAAGGAGTTCTTCCTTGATCAACGAATCTCGCGATTCGAGGCCATCCGCGCGGCGCGGTGGCTTCACCCTGATCGAGCTCTTGGTGGTCATCGCCATCATCGCGGTCCTGATCGCGCTCTTACTCCCGGCGGTGCAGTCGGCCCGCGAGGCGGCCCGCCGCATCCAGTGCACCAACAACATGAAGCAGCTCGGCCTGGCCTTCGCCAACTATGAGAGCACCTACGGGCTCTATCCCATGGGGGCCATGACCAGCGCGGCCGGCCCGGCGAATGCATCCTGGGCCGCGAACCGCGGCATGAACATGATCAGCTGGGTGGGCCTGACTCTCCCCTTCTTCGAGCAGGGTACCGTCTTCACCGCGCTCAATTTCAGCCTGAATACGGGTTCTCCGACTTATGCCGAGTCGTTCGCGACGGCCTGGTACACCCGGCTCGGCACGCTCTCCTGTCCCTCCGATGGCGACAATGCCAATGGCTTCCGGGGGGATGGATACCATGGCGCCGGCGGGCTGGGACAATATCCCACCAACTCCGTCGCACGCCCGGGTACGACCACCTACGAGGTCCCGGTCATGAATTACGGGGTGAGTTTCGGCGACAACTATTGCGTCGGGCCGCTCAACCCCCCGGGTTATTCCACCGAGACGCCGACGACCATCTGGCCCACCCCACCGGGAATGACGCGGATCGGCTGGCCCGGTCACCAGGGGACTTACGCCGACATCGACGATCGACGGCCTCCGGGGGCCGTGCAGAATCCGGCCACCGGAGGAGCTCGCGGAACGCCGGGTGCGCTCCGCGGCATGTTCGACGTCAATGATAATCAAACTGTCTCGATCGGGAGCATCACCGACGGGACGAGCAACACGATCTCGATGGGCGAGCTCCTCCCCGCCAACCGCTCCGATAACAATGTGTGGCAATGGAATGGCATCGGCCACGGCACGACCGTGCCGATGAACTTCTTCACCCCGCTGAACTGCGACACGGCCGGCGGCTTCGGGACGACCAACTGGCGTTCGCGTTGCGCCTACACCAACACGAACTTCCAGAGCAAGCACCCGGGCGGCTGCAACTTCCTGTTCGCCGACGGCTCGGTCCACTTCCTCAAGCAGACGATCTCGATGCCGACCTTCTGCGCGCTGGGCAGCCGTGCCGGCGGCGAGGTCCTCAGCGCCGACTCGTTCTGATCTAACGCTCGACATCTCAGGCTGTTCACGGCGGAGTCCGGACCTCGGAAAGGGGACCGGGCTCCGTGCTTGTTTCGTTCAATACTCAGGTCAAGTGTCCCAGGATCTCCTCCCATGTTCGCGCGCAAAATCTCAACATGCCGTTCTTTCGCCCTCCTCGCAGCCTCCGGGGCCATGATCGTCATCGCCGCCTGCGGCGAGGATTCCGATTATGGACTTGGCCAGCGCTACCCCGTTTCGGGCACGGTGACCTATAATGGCAAGCCGCTCGAGAAGGGGCAGATCAATTTCTATTCCGAGGACCCCAAGGGGGTCGGGGCCAATGGGACCATCGAGAATGGCTCCTTCACCTTGTCGACGGTCGGCGACAACGATGGCGCCCGCGCGGGCAAATACAAGGTCGGCGTCATCTCCAAGGAAGATCCCGCAGCCCAGGCCAAGGCGGAATTCGAGAAGGCCAAGGCTAAATCCAAGTATTCGATGGGGAACGTGCAGGAGAACGTCAACATCCCGCCCGAATTCATGAGCAAGGCATCGAGGGAGGCGAAGAGCCTGATCCCCGCCGGATACGGCGATCTCCGCACCACGAACCTCAAGGCCGAGGTGACGGCGGAAGGCCCCAATCAGTTCACATTCACGCTCACGGATGCCGATGCTCCCCCCGAACCCCCCAAGTCGACAAAGGGCGCCAAAGTCAAGGATGTTAAGTAATCCCTCGGTGGAACACATCGTCAGGACGCCCGTCGTTCCTCCTGCAGTGATGATGCACGGGCCTTTCCGGAAGAAGTGTCGATTGAAAGGTCTCCGTTGAAGTCTTTCGAAAATCGCGCCGGCAAGATGCGCTGGAAATTGATGGTGTTCCTGGCGGCGTTCGCCGCATGTGCGTGGGGCTACCTGAGGCTGTTCGACGAGCCGCCGAAGCCGGTCCCATATTCCACCCCGCCAAACAAGAACACCCAGCCGGGGGTCGCGTATGTCGGCGACAAGGTGTGCGCCGGTTGCCACGCGGAGATCGCCGAGACCTATAGCCATCATCCCATGGCCCACTCGATGACGACGGCGGAGAAGGTCTTGCCCGAGGCGGCCGGTAAGGTCGCGGACTTCCAGGATCTCTCCTACTGGATCGAACGACGGGACGGGAAAATCTACCATCAGGAGCGCAAGGCCAATTCTTCCGGCAAGGCCGTCGAGACGACCGAACGCGAGGTTCGTTATGTGATCGGCTCGGGGACGGTCGGGCATGTGTTCCTGGCCGAGCGGGACAATAAACTGTTCCAATCTCCGATCTGGTGGTATGCCCAGGACAAGAAATGGGACCTGATCCCGAGCTACTGGGAGAATAACCAGCATTTCAACCGCGAGATCACGGAGGAATGCCTGTTCTGCCACACTAATCAGATCGAAGAGGTCAAAGGTGAGCCGATCCGTTTCCATGGGCTCTCGATCGGCTGCGAGCGATGCCACGGCCCGGGCGGGCTCCATGCGAAGGACCCGTGGGTCGCCGCCGGGGGCGAGGCCACGATCGTCAACCCGGCCAAGTTGGAGCCGGTCGCCCTCCGCGAGAACGTCTGCGAGCAGTGCCACTTCCACGGCTACCGCCGCGACGCGCAGCGTGGCACGTCGTTGTGGGACTATCGGCCCGGGCAGCCGTTGGATCGGTACGTGGTCATCCTCGCTGAACGATTCGGACTCACGAAGAAGATCCAGGCGGCCGGGCATGTCGAGCAAATGCGAAAAAGTCGCTGCTACGAGGAGAGCAATGAGGCTCTCGGGTGCATCTCCTGCCACGATCCGCACCGGGTTCCCGCGGCCTCCGAGCGGGTGGCGTTCTATCGGAAGAAGTGCCTGGAATGCCATGCCGATCGCGGCTGCAAGCTGGCCGCCGACGTCCGACTCAAGCAGAGCCCGGCGGACGACTGCACCTCCTGCCACATGCCCAAGCTGCCCGTGTACAACATCGGCCACACGGCCGTCACGAACCACGCCATCCCCCGGAACTCTTCCGAGTGAACGACGACACCGGACTGGATCCGCACGTCCGCGGCGGCGATTCGATCGGCCCGCCCCAGCCGGCTACCTCGGCCTCAAGGATCGTTCGAAGGTTGCGGCCTGGGGCCGATGGGCATGAAGCGAATTTCCACCCGCCGATTGAGCGCCGCGGCGATGCGGCGGAGCATGGGCAGGGAATGGCCTTCGTAGTCGGCATCTTCGAGGCGGCAAATCACGGAAGCCGTGGTTCCGACCAGCTTCGCCAACTCCCGCTGGCTGAGCCCGGCCTTGGTGCGGAGCTGATGGATTTTGCGGGCAACGTCGCCATTAGCTCGGGCTTCCTCCAGGGCGGCAATCCGTTCGGGCCGTCCTTCGTAATATCGGCGATGCATGATCTCGATGGCATCGCCGGTGGTTTGTTGCTTCTTGGCCATGGATCAGCTCTCTCGATAAGTGTGGCGGTCCGGAGCCTGGACGAATCGTTGCTTCGCCAGAATGGCACGGTCAATGTCCCTGGGAGGAACTCTCCGTTCTTTGATGAGACCATGAGAAACCACGGCGGCAATATCGCCATGAAAGAAATAAAGCATCCGATAGTTCAAAGACCCGAGACGGACACGTAGTTCATAAATGCCATCGCGCAAGTAATCCGCTTCAGGTCGGCGCAACTCATGACCCAGATCCCGGAGTCGCTCCAGCTTCACGCGACATTTATCCAGAGCTTTTTGTGGAAGTGTATCGAACCAATCCAGGATGGAGGCCTGACCGTCTTCATCCTGATAGAAAAGCACCTGGATTTGAGGCATCCCGACCTCCTCAAGGGATGTTCGCATTTGTGCGAACATCGGTCAAGGATTTTTTGTCTCGCCCAAGGCGGGTACGGTGGATGCCTCGACGATCTTGTGGGTGCGGTCGGTCGCCAGGTGTTCGAGGGTGGTGACGGCGCCGGAGGGCCAACGGACGATCAGCTTGATCACCTCCTCGGTGCGGCCCACCCCCACCAGCACGCGCGGGTCGTTGGCCGATTCCATGCTGGCCCCCCCCTTGCGCTGGCGGTGGATGCTGAAGGTCGCAGGAAGGGGCGATGAATCCTTCGCGGCGGGTGGAGGGGAGGCGAGGGCGTTGGCGGGGATGATCACCTCCACGCGCGCGCCGATCGCATCTCGATTGCTCTTCGTCCCCTGGAGGTCGAGCCG
>CALKTZ010000574.1 GCA_937997355.1 uncultured Planctomycetales bacterium
TCGGCGCCGCAATTCCAGGAGAGGTTGTCTTTGGCGCCGTCGCGATTCTCCTCGCCGTTGGCCTCGTTGTGCTTCTCGTTGTAGCTCACGAGGTCCTGGAGGTTGAACCCGTCGTGGCAGGTGATGAAGTTGATGCTCGCGTAGGGTTTCCGGCCGTCGTTCTGATAGAGGTCGGAGCTGCCGGAGAGGCGGGTGGCCAGTTCGTTGGCGGTCCGGCCGTCCCCCTTCCAGAAGGATCGGACGTCGTCTCGATAGATGCCATTCCATTCGGTCCAACCGACGGGGAAGTTTCCCACCTGGTAGCCGCCGGGGCCGACGTCCCAGGGCTCGGCGATCAGCTTGACCTGCGAGATGATCGGATCCTGGTGGATGATGTCGAAGAAGGCGCCGAGCTTGTCGACCTCGTGCAGCTCGCGGGCGAGGGTGCTGGCGAGGTCGAACCGGAAGCCGTCGACGTGCATCTCCAGGATCCAGTAGCGGAGGCTGTCCATGATGAGCTGGAGGACGCGCGGATGCGCCATCCGGGGGGTGTTGCCGCAACCGGTGAAATCCATGTAGTAGCGGGGATCTTCGGGCGAGAGGTTGTAATAGGCCATGTTGTCCACGCCTCGCCAGGAGAGGGTGGGGCCGTTCTGATTCCCCTCGGCCGTGTGGTTGTAGACGACGTCGAGGATCACCTCGATCCCGGCCGCGTGGAACGTGCGAACCATCGCCTTGAACTGCTGGACGGCGTCGAGATTGCTCGACGTCGAGGCATATCGGCTATTGGGGGCGAAGAACCCGAGGGTGTTGTAGCCCCAGTAGTTCACGAGTCCCCGGTCGAGCAAGGTCCGGTCGTCGATGTGATAGTGAACCGGGAGCAGCTCGACGGCGGTCACGCCGAGCTTCGTCAGGTGCTCGATCATGGGTTCCGAGGCGAGCCCCGCGTAGGTCCCCCGCAGGTTCTCGGGGACGGCGGGGTTGCGCATCGTGGTCCCCTTGACATGCGCCTCGTAGATGAAGGTCTTGTGCCAGGGGGTGGCGGGGGGGCGGTCGTTCCCCCAGACGAAGGAAGGGTCGATCACCCGGGCCAGCGGCGCGAACGGGGCGCTGTCTCGCTCGTCGAACGTGATGTCTCCTTCGGCATGCCCGAGCTGATAGCCGAACACCGAATCGTCCCAGCGCACGTCGCGGCCGATCGCCTTGGCATAAGGATCGAGGACGATCTTGTTGGGATTGAACCGATGGCCGACCTGCGGCTCGTAAGGCCCGTAAACGCGGTATCCATAGAGCTGGCCGGGCTCGACATCGGGCAGGTAGACATGCCAGACCAGGTCGGTCTGCTCGGGCAGGACGATGCGGGTCGCCTCCTTGGTCGCATCCGGACTGTCGAAGAGGCAGAGCTCGACCTTGGTCGCATGCTCGGAAAAGATGGCGAAATTGACCCCCGCGCCGTCCCACGTCGCCCCCAGCGGGTACGGACTCCCCGGCCACTTTCTCATAACCGATCAACGCCTTCCGCCCTCGGCGGCTCAAGATGATATCTCACAATCTGCATTGAATCCGGCCCATGCCGTCGATGCAAGTCCGTAGACACTCCCGGCCAGCCTCCGTCGCCCGACCGGTCATCGACGGATCGACGCATTTCGGCAAGCAAATCCGGCGCCAATTTCCCGGGCATGTCGACTTGGGGAAAGCAGCGAACTGAATCGGTCGACCCGTTAGATGAAGCCCGAGTGTTTTATTGTATACTATTCCGAACAGGAAACGAACAAGTCGACATAAGGCTTTTATAGATTATCTGTCTATCTCGGCAGGACGAGTCTAAAGATACCTGCGGGGTCGCAAGTGAGGGAGTAATTGGCAATGGCTAAGAAAACAGGAGGTGGACGTGCGACCCATTCAGGGACGAACTACCAAAACCTTTGCACCGCGTGGCTCGCAACAATCGCCCTTGCGGAATCCAACGGCACATTGCCCCTATCGCTTCCAGCGGCAGACACGCTTGAGTCAATCCAATGTGAAACGGAACAGCCAATCGACGACTTCCTGGCCATAACTTCTTCGGGTGCTGTGCTTCTATTCCAGGCAAAGCATTCCATCCAATTCGGATTGGGCTCCGAATCTCCTTTTGCTTCCGTCGTCGGTCAATTTGTCCGTCAGTTCCTCATTTCTCAAGAAGGGAAACCTGACGGGCTTCCGCGAGGTCGCCCTCTTGCCCCGGATCGTGATCGTCTCGTCCTGGTTACAAGTTCCACGAGCAGTTCGCGAATTCGCGAACAGATGCCTGATCTTCTCAATCGTATCCGGGAACTACGACCGCATCGAAATGACCTTCCGATCGACTCCATGCGCCTCAACAGCGAGGGACAAGAAATTCTTCGTATTCTACAAAGTCATGTTGTCCAATCATGGCAGGCAGCGAAAGGCAGCGATCCGACGAACACCGAACTTGGAGCAATTCTCGAACTAATTCATGTTCTTGTCCTCGATCTCGCTGCTGGGCAGACTCACGAACGCGAAGCAAAATTTCTTCTACGTTCCGCCGTTTTGAGGGATCCTGCGCAAGTCGATCTTGCCTGGAATTCACTCATCGCTGAGAGCGCGAAGCTAGCGGAAAACGGGAGCGGACTAAATCGCACCGGCTTCCAGCAGCTTTTGCTCAGGGAGAAATGCGATCTACAGCCCTTTAGAAGCTATCGGCAGGATATCCAACAGCTTCAATTCAGCTCGAAGGCTACCTTCGATCGGCTTTCCCGACATACCAAGATTCACGTCGGCGCCGATGAAGTGCGAATCGATCGTCCATGCGTATCTGCGATCATCAAAAGTGCTGCGACTGATTCTCTCCTCGTCGTTGGAGAACCTGGGGTTGGAAAATCAGGGGCGGTGCATGCGGCAGCGGTTGCTCTTCGGAAGAGCAATCATGACGTCATATTGCTTGCTGTTGACTCTTTTGCCTCAGAGAGTCTCGGCCGGCTCCGAGCAGAACTGAATCTCGTACATGATCTCACGGAGCTGTTCGACAACTGGCCTGGGGTCGAGCCCGGATTTCTCGTGATTGACGCGCTTGATGCGGCACGTACCAACCGTGCAGCAAGGACGTTCCTCGATCTCATTGAAGCTTTAATTGGAAAGCGTGGGCGCTGGAAAGTGATTGCGTCGATTCGCGAATTCGATTTGAGGTACAGCATGGATCTGCCCCGGCTGTTCCCAGGGGAATCTGTGGCTGGATACGGTCACCCAGGTTTGCCTCAATCGAGGTATCTTTTCGTTCCAAAGCTCATTGACGCGGAACTCGAAAAAATCGGCGAGCAAGCCCCAAAACTCGCATCTCTCATCGATAATGCTGGAGATTCAATGCGCGAGCTTTTGCGAATTCCCTTCAATCTCTGGATCGTAGGAGAATTGCTCGGCGAGGGGAATCTCGAAGCGGCGCTGAATCCGATCCATACACAGCTCGAACTGCTTGATCGCTACTGGCAGCACAGGGTCCTCTCAGAAGGTCACACCAACGGTGCGAGCGAAATCGTTCTCAGACGAGTCTCGGAGGCGATGCTCAAAGTGAGGTCGTTCCGCATCAAGCGTTCT
>CALKTZ010000575.1 GCA_937997355.1 uncultured Planctomycetales bacterium
AAGAAGCCCTCCACCCAGAGATGCACGACCCACCATCGCCAGCATTCGGCGACCGCCAGGTTCGTGTGCCGGTGCCACATCAGGCCGGGGACGTAGAAGATGGGGATCGCCGCCGAGGCCAGCAGGAAGAGCCCCAGCAGGTGCCGGTTCGTCTCCGGGTGGCGGAACGCCGGCCACATGGCCCGGACCATGAGGATCAGCCAGAGGAACAGGCCGACCGTCAGGAATAGCTGCCAGAATCGCCCGAGATCCACATACTCATATCCCTGGTGGCCGAACCAGAAGTTCGCCACGTTCCCCAGCCGCTGCTGGGTCGCCAGCCACTGGCCGGCCATCGAGCCGACCACGATGATGAGCACGCAGACGAACAGGAAATTCACCCCCAGCCGCTGGAATTTGGGCTCATACCCCGAGACGGCCGGCGCCATGAACAGCCCCGTCGCCAGCCAGGCCGAGGCGATCCAGAAGATGGCGATCTGGGTGTGCCAGGTGCGGGTCACGCTGTATGGGAGCCACTTCGCCAGCGGGAACCCGTAGAAGCCCGATCCTTCCACGCCGTAGTGGGCCGTCACCGCCCCCAGGCCCACCTGGACCACGATGAGCGCCGTCACCACCCAGAAGTATTTGAGGGTCGCCCGCATGGAGGGGGTCGGCGAGAGGGCCAGCAGGGGGTCTTCGGCGGGGAGTGTGTGACTGTCGTCCTCCCGATGCTTCTGGATGGCGAAGTACCAGGCGAGCGCCCCGATCCCCGCCAGCAGGAGCACGAAGCTGACCACCGACCAGACTACCACCTGGCCGCTCGGATGGTTGTCGATCAGGTCTTCCGAAGGCCAGTTGTTGGTGTACGTGACGGCGGCATTGGGCCGGTCGGTCGAGCAGGCCCAGGAGGTCCAGAAGAAGAAGGCGTTGAGCTGATTTCGACGCTCCGCGCTCGGGATCGAATTGGAGGGGATGGCGTAGGCATCCCGCAGCTTGTCGAGGGCCGGGTCGTCGCCGAAGAGGGCCAGATAGTGGGCGCCGACGGCCTCCATCGCGCGGGCTCGGACCGGCGAGACCGTGATGTCTCCCGAGGCGGGATCGTAGGTGTTCCGGCGAACCTCCTCCTTCAACCGGGCCTTCAACGCGGCCTGCTTCTCGGCGCTCAGGTCCGCGTATTTGGCCCCCGGGGTTTCCGCCCCGGCCCATTCGTCGAGCAGCCAGACGGCCTCTCGGTGGAGGTAATCGGCCGACCAGTCGGGGGCGACATACGCGCCATGCCCCCAGATCGAGCCGACTTCCTGCCCCCCCATCGACTGCCAGACGTTCTGGCCTTCCCGGATGTCGTCGCCGCTGTAGATCGCGCGGCCGTCGGTCGTGACGACGCGATTGGGGATCGGCGGCGCCAGGCGGTACACGTCCCCTCCGAAGTAGCCCAGCACGGCGAATGACCCGACGATCACCGCCGCGAGCCCCGCCCAGAGTTTCCCGTAGCCTTGGCGAGTCGATCCCCCCCGGGGGGGTTGGTCGCCTTCGCGCGTTTGCGTTCCCTGTTCCTTGCCGCTCATCGGAGTTGACACCTCTCAAAAATCAGAATCAATTCAAACTGCTTCGATCAAAACCTTGCTCAAGCCGGCTCGCATCTGCTGGGCGCGGATCAAAAATGCCCGGCCCTGCTCGGCCGGGCAGAGGTCGCGCACGGTGGCTTCGAACAGCTCGATCCAGCGGTCGAAGTGGCCGTGGCTCAGGTCGTCGATCCTGCGGTGCGCCTCGACCGGCTGGCCCGAGTAGCGCCCGGTGCGGAGCAGGGCGGCCGACCAGAAGTCGACCATCCGCGCCAGGTGATGGTCCCAATCTCCGATATGCAGCTCGAATACCGGGCCGATCCGCTCGTCGAGCCTGGCCCGTCGGTAGAATTCGTGGACCACGTCGCGGATTACCGATTCGGTGATCCCCTCGGCGTCCTCGAACGGCCGCCGCGGCCCCTCGGTGATCGCCAGGCCGTATTTGCGGGAATAGAACGCCGCGGCCGACTCGTAGGAATCAGAAGTTGTTCTCATCGGTTGTTCCTTGTTTGATGGCCCCGTTCGGCGCGCACCGGGGCCGTGCGGGGCGATCGCACCGCGTTTCGGCCGGCTACGCCGCGAATCTCTCAGCGATCGGCCGTCGCCTTCCAGTAGGGCGGCAGGTCCGGCTTGGTTTCTCGGAGGATCTCGACGATCGCCACGCGGTCGTCGTCGCCGAGCTTGGGGTCGTCCTTCCCCCCTCGGCCGTTGAGGATGTCCCAGAGGCGTTGATAAATATGATCCTTCACCTCGGCCGGGAGCGTCTCGAACGCCTTGGAATAGATCAGGTAGCTGACCGGATAGCGGAAGAGGCGGGCGTTCAGGTCGAGGTCTCGGAGCGAGCGGCCCTTGGCGTCGCGGGGACCACGCCGGGCGAAGTCGGCGGCGAACGTGGAGGTCCCTTCCACCTTCCCGGTCAGCCGGGTCTCGTCGCGGAACAGCATGTAGCGCACGGCCGCGTCGCCGACGTTCCGGATGCGCGACCAGGCGCTATCGGATCGTTCCTCGGGAGGCAGCCCGAGGGCCTTGTTCATCTCGTGCTGATAGTGCAGGGCCATCCGGGTTTCCAGCCCCGCGCGGGCCAGCCGATTGAGCATGCCGACCTGGTGTTCGAGCACCATCAGGGCCACGATGTCGCTATGCGGCGAGAGGTAGGCCGACGTGGCGAATCGCCCCTTCAGGTCGACCACGTTCACGCCGTCGTCCTTCTTGGCGTCTCCTTCGGATTCGTCGCCCCGGTTGGTGACGTTCCCCAGATGTTTCTGGTCGCCGCTGGTGCCGGTGACATACCAGCCCCCCCAGCGCTCGGCCAGCGGACTATCGTGATCGGTGTGGAACGAGCCCATCGAGAAGATCGGCTCCCCCTGGCGATCCACGTAAAGGGAACGGACCAGGCTCCCCGGATACCCGCGATTGGCCGACGAGGCATGGCACGTCAGGCACGATTCGGTCTGCCGTTGCGGCACCCCTTTCGGGGCCGGCCGCTCCTCCCCCTCGTCGTCGTCCAACCCTTGATGGATCGTGTAGAAGGCCGTGCCGACCACCTCGTCCGGGGCCGTGATCTCGATCACCGACCCTCGCTTGCAGAACCCGATCATCACATCATCATTGAAGTAGATGGCGCGGGGCGTGCGGGGGGAGATCCGGTCGCGCTGGAGGCTCGTCTTCGAGAAGACCAAAACCTGCGACGAGACCGGGATGTCCAGCTCCTTCAGCAGCGACCTCAAGTAGCCGAAGCCCGGCTCGAACTGGAGCTTCGCCTTCCCCTCGCCCAAACGCTCGGTCAGTTGCGAGATCACATTCCGGGGGGTCGCGGTGCTATAATGGATCGGGGCTTGCTCGATGATCTCCTGGCCACGGACCGGGGCCGCCGCGATCGTCGCCAGACCGGCCGCCAGGAAGGGGATCAAAACCCTGGATCGGAGGAGATCCTCGAACCAACCGCCCGGAACCGGCCTAAGCTGATAACCCGCCATCAGACCACCTCGCGAATGCCTCGCGTGCAAGGGATTGCCCACTCGCAACGGACTCTCAAATCAAAAAGGATGCCCCGGCTTGCGAGACCTCTTTTAATTTGTATCTGAAATCCATATTATAGAACTGTAGGGTTTTGTCAATTGGTCACCGGAAAAAGTCCGGCTAACCTTCTCGGCCGAGGTGAATTCGTGCATCTGACCCAGTTCTCCGACTATGGATTGCGGTTGGCGCTCTACCTGGCGTGCCATCCCGATCGCCTGGTGGCGGTCGAGGAGGTGGGGCAGGCCTATGGGATCTCGCGGCATCACCTGGTGAAGGTGGTGCAACTGCTCACCGATTTGAAGGTGATCGAGGCGCAGCGCGGGCGAGGGGGG
>CALKTZ010000576.1 GCA_937997355.1 uncultured Planctomycetales bacterium
ACGGCGTCATCAATTTCCATGCGTTGTCCCCCGACGGCCGCTCGGCCAGCGGCCTCATCCAGAACGGCGCCTACAGCCTCACGACTCAAGATCCGGGCGATGGCGCCCTCCCAGGCAAGTATCGGGTGTCCATCGTTGCCAAGGACATCAACATGGCGGATATCGAGGCGAAGTCGAAGAAGCAAGGCGGAAGCCTGCCCTCGCGGAAAGACCTGGGCAAGGCATTCCAGAAGGCGACTCGATTGATCCCCGCCAAGTACGAATCCCCCGGAACCTCCGGCTTCGAACGCGAAGTGAAGGCACAAGACAACACGTTCGATTTCCCCCTGACAGATTGATCGACGTGCCTATAATCAAGAGTGGCTCTCGATCGATTTCCCACCGCCGGCAAAGTGCATGCCCGAATCCCGACCCACCCCCGCCGGCAAATCCGACGCATTTGGCTACGTTCCCCGACGAGGTGTTTCGTGATGATTCGACATGGGACCTGGCTCGATCGACCGGAGAGAGGCCCCGCGATCTGTAGACGCGGACTGATCATCCTGTCGCTCCTCCTGGGAATCTCGCCTCGAACCGCGGCCCATGCCGCCCCGCCGGAGGCGGACGCTAAAGGGGTGGAGTTTTTCGAGAAGCACATCCGACCGATCCTGGCGGATCGCTGTTATTCCTGTCACTCGTCGCAGGCCGAGAAGGTCCGGGGCGGATTGCTGCTCGATAGTCAGGAAGGATGGCAAAAGGGGGGGGATCTGGGTCCCTCGATCGAGGCCGGCAAGCCCGACAAGAGTCTGCTGATCGAGGCGGTCCGCTACAAGAACGACTCCCTGCAAATGCCCCCAAAGGGGAAGCTGGCCGACCGCGAGATCGAGTTGTTGACCCAATGGGTCTCGATGGGCGCCCCCGCCCCCCGGACCGGATCGGCCACAACAGCCGCGAAGGACATGAACGAGAAGTCCTCCGCCCTCGACCGGGATTTTTGGTCGTTCCAATCCCCCACCGATCCTCCGGTCCCGGTCGTTGCGGATTCAGCGTGGCCGAGATCCCCGCTCGATCGCTTCATCCTCGCGGAGTTGGAGAAGAAGTCACTCAAACCCGCCCCCGAGGCCGATCGACGGACCCTGATCCGCCGCGCGACATTCGACCTAACCGGCCTGCCACCCACTCCCGAGGAGATCGCTGCCTTCCTTGCCGACCGCTCGGAGGATGCATTCGAGAAGGTGATCGATCGGCTTCTCGCATCGGCAAGTTACGGCGAACGATGGGGCCGCCACTGGCTGGATGTCGCGCGCTATGCCGACTCAAACGGGCTCGACGAGAATACCGCCTACGGCAACGCCTGGCGCTATCGCGACTACGTGATCCGCTCGATGAACGCCGACAAGCCGTACGACCAATTCTTGCTCGAACAACTGGCCGGCGATCTCCTCCCCCCCACAGGCTCGAAGGCCGAAACCCACGAGCGATGGATCGCCACCGGCTTCCTCTCGCTGGGGCCGAAGTCGCTCGCCGAGGTGGACAAGAAGAAGCTGGAGATGGACATCGTCGACGAGCAGATCGACACCGTCGGCCGCGCCTTCATGGGACTCACCCTGGGCTGCGCCCGCTGCCACGACCACAAGTTCGACCCGATCTCGGCGGCCGACTATTACGGCCTGGCCGGAATCTTCCAGAGCACTAAGACGATGGACTCGCTCACGACCCTGGCGAAGTGGCACGAGCACACCATCGCCACGGAACCGGAGCTGGCCAGGCAGGCGGAACACGAGAAGAAGGTGAAGGAGCGCAAGGCGGAGATCGACACGATCGTCAAGCAGGCCAACGATCGCTTGAAGGCGGCCGGCGGCAAGGATTACAAGCTCCCGGAGAAGCCCGAAAACTCCTATCCCGAGGAGACCAAAACCAAGCTCAAGCAACTACGCGATGCCCTGGCTGCCCTGGAGAAAGAAGCCCCAGAAGTCTCGTCGACGATGGGTGTGGAGGAAGGGAAGGTTGTCGAGGGGAAGATCCTGGTGCGGGGCAATCACCTCACGCCGGGGGCCCCGGTCGATCGGCGGTTCCCCCTCGTCCTGACATCGGCGACGGCCCCCTCGACGATCGCCAAGGACCGGAGCGGCCGGTTGGAACTGGCCCGCTGGCTGGTCGATTCGAGGCATCCGCTGACGGCGCGCGTGATGGTCAACCGCATCTGGCGATGGCACTTCGGCCAGGGGCTGGTCCTCACCACCGACAATTTCGGCAAGATCGGCGACCGACCGGTCCAGCCGTTGCTCCTGGATTGGCTCGCCCGCCGATTCATCGAGGGGGGCTGGTCGATGAAGTCGCTGCATCGGCTCATCATGCTGTCGAGCACCTACCGGATGGGAAGCTCGCACGACCCGAAGGGGATGCTGACCGACCCGGAAAACCGGCTCCGCTGGCGCTGGGAACCGCAAAGGCTGGAAGTCGAGGCCGTGCGCGACTCGCTGCTGGCAGTCGCGGGGTCGCTCGACCCGGGCAGGGGGGGGCCGGTCCTGCATGTGAAGAATCGCGACTACCTCTTCGATCACACCTCGATCGACAAGACACGATACGACTCGCATCGGCGGTCGGTCTACCTGCCGGTGATCCGGAATAACGTCCACGACGTCTTCCAGCTCTTCGACTTCTCCGACCCGACCGTGATGAACGGCAACCGGGCGACGACAACCGTGGCCTTGCAGTCCCTCTTCATGATGAACAGCGACCTGGTCTTCGACGCGGCCGGACACATGGCCGGGCGTCTGCTCGATCGGAAAGACCTGGGCGATGCGGACCGAATCCGCTCGCTCTTCGAGACCGCCTACGGGCGTCCGCCGTCGGACCGTGAAGTCGCCAAGGGGCGGGCCTTCGTCGAGAACTATGCGGCGGCGACGGCGAACGAGCAGGGGGACCCTGCCAAACGTCGCTTCCTCGCCTGGCAGTCGTATTGCCAGGTCGTGGTGGCGTCCAATGAGTTCGTCTACATCCGATAACGCGAGGGAGATCAGGACCATGAATCACGACTTTTCTCGATTGCCCTCGCGTCGCCGGATGCTGAAAAACTGCGCGGCGGGGTTCGGCTCCCTGGCGATGGCAGCCATGCTCGCCGACGAATCGAATGCGCGGGCCGCGGACTCCTCCACGGAGAACCGCGGCAATCCGCTCGCGCCCAAGGTCCCGCACTTCGCCCCCAGGGCCAAGCGGGTCATCTACCTGTTCATGGCGGGGGGGCCGTCGCACATGGACACATTCGACTACAAGCCCTTGCTCCAGCGCGACGACGGCAAGCCCTTGCCCTTCGAAAAGCCTCGCGTCCAGTTCGCCGAGACCGGCAAACTGCTCGGCTCCCCCTGGAAGTTTAAGCAATACGGCGAGAGCGGGAGCTGGGTGAGCGAGCTGTTCCCGAACGTGGCCGGCTGCGTCGACGACCTCTGCTTCCTCCATTCCCTGCACGGGAGCAACGCGGCGCACGGTGGGGCCTTCCTCAAGATGCACACCGGCAGCGACAATTTCGTCCGCCCCAGCATGGGCTCCTGGCTCACCTACGGGCTGGGGACCGAGAATCAGAACCTGCCCGGCTTCATCACCATCTGCCCCACACTCTCCCACGGCGGGAACAAGAACTGGGGATCGGCCTTCCTCCCCGCCTCGTTCCAGGGGACCCCGATCGGGAATGCCAGCATCCCGGCCGACAAGGCGCGCGTCAGCTACATCAAGAACACCCACGTCTCCCCGAAGCTCCAGCGGATTCAGCTCGACATGCTGGCCGAGATGAATCGAGACCAGATCGCCCGAGAAGGTGCCGACGCGGCCCTGGAAGGGCGGCTGGAATCGTTCGAGCTGGCGTTCCGCATGCAAACCGAGATGCCCGAGATCGAGGACATCTCGCGAGAATCGCGGGCGACCCTCCAGGCTTATGGGCTGGACGATCCCGTCACGGCCAACTTCGGCCGCCAGTGCCTCCTGGCCCGCCGCTTCTCCGAACGCGGGGTCCGGTTCATCCAGATCTCGCACAGCGACGCCTTCGTGCAGTGGGACCAGCACAGCGAACTCAAGAAGGGGCACGAGAAGAACGCCCGAGAGGTCGACAAGCCGATCGCGGCCTTGCTGAAGGACCTGAAGGCCCGAGGCTTGCTGGACGACACCCTCGTCCTCTGGGGGGGCGAGTTCGGCCGGACCCCCACCGCCCAGGGGAAGGACGGCCGCGACCACAACCCGGACGGCTTCACCATGTGGATGGCCGGCGGCGGGGTGAAGCCGGGCTTCCACTACGGCGCGACCGACGACTACGGCTACTTCGCCGTCCAGCAGAAGATGCACGTCCACGACCTCCACGCCACGATCCTGCACCTGATGGGGCTCAACCACGAGAAGCTGACCTACCGCTATGCCGGCCGAGACTTCCGCCTCACCGACGTCGCCGGGCAGGTCGCCCATGAGATCATGGCGTGAGCAGGGTCGGGTCGCGTGTCAGTCGATCACGATCAGGTCCCGGCTAGAAGTGGAAAGTAGCTCGGTTCCCCGATCGGTGACGAGGACGTTGTCGATCAATCGAGCACCGAGGAACTCACTGCCGAGGAAGACCGGCGGCTCGACCGTCAGCACCATCCCGGCCTGGATCGTGTACTTGTTCCCCCCCAGCATGTGGATCGGCTCCCCCCAGGTCGGGGGAAAT
>CALKTZ010000577.1 GCA_937997355.1 uncultured Planctomycetales bacterium
GGGGTCGGGAAACCATTGCCGAACGAAGCACAGCCGATCGCGAGCCGCACGAAACGGCCCGTTCCAGGGACCATCCCGCCTCGGCGCCGCGAGGAATCGGAGCCGATCCGTCACCCGATCGGCGACGACCCCGTCATGGCCAAGCCGGGATCCGGCTGGGCCTTGCGCGCATGAAATGGATCGTTCATGGGCGAGCGACGGCATCCGCCGATTCGTTCCCGATCTCGATCAAACGGATCAAAAAAGAAGATATTCAGTATGTGTTTTCAATTGTCTCAAGCATGCAAGAGGGATCGCGCGATTGAGTCTTCATGATAGACGACTGAGCACGCGATGCTGAAAGAATTCGTTGAAAAGTCGTCGCCCGGATTGATTCCAGGGATTTTGAATTCGATGCTTGACATGGGCCTCCGCTCCCGGGAAACTCCAACAGGTCTGACGTCGGTACACTCCTCTGCGCCCGGGTGAGAATAGGATCTCTTCACCGGGCAAACCCGATCGTTTCCGATCGGGTGTTGATATCGTTCCGAGAGAGATTCCCATGTGCGATTTCTTCCGGCGGGTGCCGTTCCGCGCGAGTGCGGCCGGGCCCGATCCGCGGGTGCGTCCGTCTCATTTTTCATTTTTCCGAAAATTGATGATATGCGCGATTGCCGGGGCCGTTTGGCTCCCCGCGATGACTTCCCTGGTGGGCTGCGGTGATAGTATCGACAATCCTCCATATGACCCGGTGGCCGCCAAGGCGAATCCGAAATATAAGGAGCTGCATCCCGAGGAATTCCCGGCGCCCAAGGCCAAGGCCGCGAAAGCGCGCCGCCCTCGCTGATCGCCAGGCCCGATCGATCCCGTAGGCTGTAAGCGGCCGTGGAAAGCTGAGTCCCGGTTCAGGTTCGCGTCGATCTCGTTTCACTTCATCCAGACAAGGGGGCTTTGTATGATTCGGAATTCTGCACGCGTCGCGCGGATGCCCAATTCGCGCGGCTTCACGCTGATCGAATTGCTCGTCGTCATCGCGATCATCGCGGTCTTGATCGCCTTGCTGCTCCCGGCTGTCCAGGCGGCCCGCGAGGCAGCGAGACGCATTCAATGCACCAACAATCTGAAGCAAATCGCCCTGGCCGAGCATAATTACCACGATGCCAATGGGACTTTTACCATGGGTTCTTACCTGGGAGGAGTCGATGGAGGGGTGTTCTCAAATGCGGCCTGGGAGAGGGGATGCCTGGTCGGGATCACTGCCTTCATCGAGCAGGGAGCCCTCTACTCCGCGTTCAACACGAGCCTTCGTTACACGCTTCCCGGGAACGCCACGGTCTTGAGGACGAACGTTTCCGCCTTCCAGTGCCCGAGCGATCCGCTTGTCTCCGAGGTCGGTTTCTATTACGACACCTTCTGGGTTGCCCATAACACGTATCGAGGAATCTGCGGCCCCTGGGTCAATCCCCCCCGAGGCGAAAACTCCAGCGGAACGACCCTCGCCGCTGATCCGGCCTGGCCCGCCATGCTGGCTAATGCCCTCGGCGTCTTTTATATGATGAGCAAGACGGGCATTAATGACATCACCGACGGCACCAGCAATACCTTCATGTTCGGCGAGGGTTCCTACAGCAAGCTTCCGCCCGGATATCAGCCGACGGGCGACCGCAGTTGCTGGCATTGGTGGATGGCCGGCAGCTATGGCGATACCCTCCAGAACTGCATGTATCCCCCGAACCCACCGTTGACCTGGAACTTTCCCCAGATCAACGCGACCGCCCCCGGTGCCTTGCTCGACGGCGGTGCCAGCCCATACCTCCTCTCGGCTTCCAGCGGCCATCCCGGCGGCTGCAACTTCGCCATGTGCGACGGCTCGGTGCGATTCGTCAAGGATACAATCAACTCCTGGCAGATCGTGCCGACCGGACAGTACCTCCCGGCCAATGTCACCTTCACGAGCTTGGCCTCCGGCAGCTATCCGCACGGCTCCTACGCGCTGAAGCCCGGCAGCAACATGGGGGTCTATCAGGCCCTCTCCACAAGGGCCGGCGGCGAAGTGATCAGCGCGGATCAGTACTGATCTTTGATCACTTCGATTTCGGCTTCGGCGGTGGCCTCACGGCCCCGCCGAAACCGTCGACCGAATGTCTCCGGATCGTTGCTGTTTGCACCGGCCCGCGAAAAATGGGACAGGCACGGCGCTCCGCTTCGAGCCGGTCCCGTTTTCGCTCCGGTTCGATGATGTTGCCTCCCCGCTCAACACGTATCGGAGGGAGGTCACGGGGGGAGTGTCCGGCGAAAACCCTGCAACGAAGAACTCCCCCCTGTATCCCCCCTCCGAGAGGGGGGATGTGTTTTCATGCTGAATCAACGGTTGA
The DNA here is from genome assembly GCA_937997355.1 of uncultured Planctomycetales bacterium. GTDB lineage: Bacteria > Planctomycetota > Planctomycetia > Isosphaerales > Isosphaeraceae > CALKTZ01. Next base: position 2,355 of record CALKTZ010000577.1, read on the forward strand.
AGTGGGTGCCACGGGTCGTTCCGACCCGTGTGCGTGGCGCGATGGCAGAGAATCTATCCGGCGCGTGCCACCGGACGGCCCCGCCGAAACCATCGACCAAAGGCCTCTGGAACCCCGCCATCTCCTTTATCAGCGTGGCGTTTTTTTATGCTGAATCGGTGATTATGACATCCATGCCCCTCTCCGCCGAGTCCGATCCGGCCGTGGGAACCGTCCAGGCCGATGCCGCGAACAATCCCCCTTCCGGCCACATCCGGCTGAGCGCGGTGGATCATCTGCGAGGGCTGGTCATGGTGATCATGGTGCTCGATCACGCCCGGGAATTCTTCATGAATTACGGGATCGATCCCACCGACCTGGCCAGGACCAACGGCCCCCTCTTCTTCACCCGCTGGATCACCCACTTCTGCGCGCCGGTGTTCGTCTTCCTCGCCGGGACCGGGGCCTATCTCTCGCACGCCCGGGGGAAGAGCCTCCGCGAGCTTTCCCTGTTCCTGGCCACGCGAGGGCTCTGGCTGATGGTTTTGGAAGTGACCCTCGTCAAGCTGGGCTGGTTCTTCCATCTGGACTATTCCACCGTGCTGCTCCAGGTGATCTGGACCATCGGCGCGGCGATGATTTGCCTCTCCGCCCTGATCTTCCTGCCGGTCCCCGTCATCGCGGCGATCGGACTCGCCATCGTCCTGGGGCACAACCTGTTCGACGGGGCGCTCAAGGGTTCGCTGGGGAGCCTGGGTTCCTGGTCGATCCTGCTCAGGCCCGGCGCGGCCTCGCCGCGAGCGGGGACGACGGTGATCTTCGCCTATTCGCTGATCCCCTGGCTCGGCGTCATGGCGCTCGGTTATGCTTTCGGCCCGGTCCTCACGATGCCCCACCATCGCCGTCGCCGGCTGATTTTCGGCCTGGGCGCCGCTCTCACCGTCGCGTTCCTCGCGCTCCGATGGCTCAACGTCTACGGTGATCCCGCTCCCTGGAAGCCGCAAGCGACCTGGTCGTTGACGATCATCTCGTTCCTGAACTGCCAGAAGTATCCCCCTTCACTCCTTTACTTGCTAATGACACTCGGCCCCGCGCTGATGCTCCTGGCCTGGTTCGACGCCGGCCCCGGCGCGATCGGCCGCCGTCTCGTCGAATTCGGGCGGGTGCCGCTGTTCTTCTATCTGCTCCAATGGCCCACGGTGCATGGGCTCGCCATCCTGGTCGCGCTATCGCGAGGCGAGTCGATCGGCTGGTTCTTCAAGGATGCCCCGTTCAGCCCGCCCCCCGGCTACGGCTATGGCCTGGGGATGGTTTATTTGATGTGGATCGTGGCCGTGCTCCTGCTCTATTTCCCCTGCCGCTGGTTCGGCGAGGTTAAGCGTCGCAACCGCGCCGCCTGGCTGAGCTATTTTTAGAGCGGCTCCCGCTTGGATTGCGCGGGCATTCCCCAGGCCGGACCGGAGCGGAAAAGGGGACGGGCTCGCCGATACCCCGCGCGTGCCCGTCCCCTTTTCCGCGGGCCGATTTGGTCGCAAGGATTTGGAGACCTTCGGTCGGTGGTTTCGGCGGGGTCGGGAGACCACCGCCGAACAGAAGAAGAGCGTTCCGGCGGGGTCGTCCGGTGGCATGCGCCGATCCTGATCGGTCGGGTGGCCGGGGCAAAGCGAAGCGTGCCCCGGGAATGTGGTGCGGGGCTGTTGGAGATCCCGGGCACGTTCTCCCTGCTGGGCTCACACTGCCCCGGCAACCCGTTGCATTCGCGGTGTGCGAGATTCCGACATCACGATTTGGTGGTCGCGTTCAGCGGCTCGATTGCGGTGACATGGAGGAGCGAGCAGAGCCGGAAATCGGCCGGAACGCCGTCTTCCGCGTCGATCCCGACATAGATCGCCGTTCGACTGAGGAAGGCCATCTCGGGATGGCGGACCTCGTAGCTCTGGCCGCTCGACATCACCACCCGGAAGGGTTGAAACGGCCGGGCCTGGAGTTTCTCGCGGAAGTTCTGGACGGTCATTTTCGCGTTCCTCGAAATTCGGTCGAACTCACGCCGACCCGCGTTTTCGCAATCCCTTCTCCTGGATCAATTCTTTATAAGCGGCCACGGCCATCTGGTCGCAGGCTTCGTTCTCGGGATGCCCGCGGTGGCCGAGCACGTGGGTGACCTTCACGTCGTGGAAGGAGACGAGTTCGTCGATCCTGCGCCAGAGGTCTTCGTTCGAGACCGGCTTGAGTTGATTGCCTTCCTTGCGTTTCCAGCCCCGGCGTTTCCAGCCGGCCATCCACTCGTTGATCCCTTTGGCGACATACTGGCTGTCGGTCACCAGTTCGACGCGGCATTTCCGCTTGAGCGAGGCCAGCCCCTCGATCGGGCCGGTGAGTTCCATCCGGTTGTTGGTCGTCTCGACTTCCGCCCCCGAGGCGCTCGTACTCTGCCCCGAGGCGGGATGCTGGAGGATGTAGGCCCAGCCTCCCGGCCCGGGGTTGCCGCTGCAGGCACCGTCCGTGAAGAGGCGGACGAGATCGGCGTCGGTCGGGCGGGGGGAGTCCGTTTCCATCGGGTCGTTCCTTCTTCGCGAGCGCGCGGGCAAAATTGTCGATTCGGATCGGGCCGGGCCGATCGCGTCGAGATCGCTCGGCCTCCGATTCCGAATCAACAATGTGGCGGCGGGGCCGCCCGGCGTCAATACTTGCGGA
>CALKTZ010000578.1 GCA_937997355.1 uncultured Planctomycetales bacterium
GGCCGGCGTGTACACGAGGCGGAAGGAGAACGGCGAGCTCGACAGCCACGTCAACGTGCTCCCCGGCAGCGGGATCAGCCACCGGCTCGGCTACGACCCCGAGTCGAAGATCTTCACGGCCCGGTTCAGCGGCACGACGGTCCCGCTCGCCTCGGTGATGAAGGCCCTGGGGGCCACCGACACGCAGCTCCGGGAAGCCTGGGGGCCGGTCGCCGCGGCGAATCTCGCCAAGGTCGACGCCGCCTCGATCGCGAAGCTGGCTTCGAAGATCTCCCGGGACGCCTCCCCGGATGCTTCCCCGTCGCAGCGGGTGGCCAAGGTCATCAGGTCGTTCCCGCTCGACCCCGAGGTGACCCAGAGGACCCTCGGCAAGCCGTACGACCGGGTCGACTCCGACGTCTATCTCGACGCCTCCCGGAAGCTGATGGCGCTCGCGAAGGAGGAGGTCGACCCCGACGACCGCGACCACCTGGCGTTCATGACGATCCAGGGCCCCGAGGACCTGCTCTCCGAGCGGGTGAGCAAGGACCTGGGGCTGATCCGCAAGGCGCTCTGGAAGTCGACCCTCAAGGGGAACCTCTCGGGGATGCCCCCGGGGGTGTTCACCGGCCCGATGATGGCGGCGATCCAGTCGAGCGGGCTCGGCCAGAGCCTGGAGGAGATCAACCCGCTCGGGGCCCTCGAGCAGCGGGGGCGGCTCTCCCGGATGGGGACCGGCGGGCTGCCGTCGATCGACTCCATCCCCGAGTCGAGTCGCGCTGTCCAGCCCAGCTACCTGGCCTTCGTCGACCCCATCGTGACCCCCGAGAATACGCGAGCCGGGGTCGACTCGCGGGTCGCCACCGGCGTCCGCAAGGGGGCCGACGGCCGGATGTATTCGCGGTTCCTCGACGCCAGGACCGGGGCGGAGAAGCTCCTGAGTTCGGCCGACGTCGCCGACGCGACCGTGGCGTTCCCGGGCTGGCGGCGGTCGATGGACCCGTTCGTCCCGGCCATGCGGGGCGGCCGGACCGTGTTCGTCCCCAGGCACCGGATCGACTACGAGCTCCCCGCCATGGAGCACGCCTTCGGGCCGATCTCGAATTTGGTCCCGATGAAGTCGGCGATCAAGCAGCAGCGGCTGGCCATGGGCGCGCGCATGACGACCCAGGCGCTCCCCCTCCACGGCGCCGAGGCCCCGCACGTCCGCACCGGCGTCCCCGGCGAGGGCGACCTCAGCTACGAGGAGCTCTACGGCCCGCACGCCGGGGCGGTCCGGGCGGACCAGCCGGGGACGGTGATGGAGGTCACCCCCGACGGGATCCGGGTCCGCGAGGGCTCCGGCCGGGAGCGGACCTACGAGCTCGAGCCGTTCACTCCCTCGAATCGCAAGACTTATTTCAGCCATTCGCCGGCCGTCAAGTCGCTGCAGCGGATCGCCCCCGGCGACCTGCTCGCCCGGTCGAACTACACCGACGACAAGGGGGCGATCGCCCTCGGCCGGAACGTCCGGGTGGCGATGCTTCCGGGTTTCGGGCGGCACAGCGTCACGGGCGACACGCATGTCCTGGCTTACGTCGACGGTCAACCGGTCTTCGGGCCCATAGCGGATCTCCCCGAGGCGCCGGAGCGGCTCGGCACGCTCGTCCTCGATCGCGATCGGCTCGTAGGTCAGGTACGCCCGGTGACCGGGTTCGTGAAGCACGACGCGACGCGGATATCGACCGTCAAGACGTCGTCCGGCCGCATCATCCGGACGACCGAGGATCACAGCTTCGTGGTGCTCGGCGACGACGGAGAACTCCGCGAGGCCAAGACGACCGAGCTCGTCCCCGGCAAGTCGTGGATACCGCGGCTCGGGGCTGTTGAGTTGCCGGTCGTGGCCGCGGCGGTGACGATTCCGGCGGCGGGTAAATCCGCGGCGTTCGATGTGTCGCTTGATTTCGATTTCGGATTCATTTGCGGTTTATACGCCGCGGAAGGGGACAAGAACGGGAACCAAGCCAGATTTGCTTGTACGGACCCTGTGTTACGTGCCTATTTGGTCGGCACGCTCGGGAGGGTGTTCCCAGGCTTGCCTGTTTACACACGCTCCACGACGATTGTGGCGATAACCTCCGTGTCGGTAGCAGCCTGGCTTAAGGAGCAATGTGGACCGCGGTCGCAGCTGAAGAAGGTGCCAGACGTGACGTTCGGAGCGCCGAACGAATTCCGACGCGGATTTTTAGGGGGATTTTGGGTTGGTGATGGCCGAGTGTCGCACAAAAACGATACGCCGGTTGATACCGACACGCTTGTCACTTCACGGCGACTTCGGGATGGGTTGGGCCTGTTGTGTGCGTCGCTCGGTATTTCGACGACCCATTCCACCTATCCCTGCCCTGCCTGCAGCGAAGGTTGGATCTATCGGCTCGGGCTCGCCACGCGGGACACATGGAAGCTCCCCAATTTGCCCCATAGCGAGAAGCACGCGCGACTCCAACGGCTAGCTGCCGCTTTTAAGGACACGGCGATGGCGTCGCCGCTCCCGTTGTTTGCCGCGGCGGTCCCGGTCTACAAGCGGGGCAGGAAGGGGCTCGATCTGAATGCGGGCGCGCGGAACTTGCTGCACCGCAAGAAGGGGCGGACGACGCGTCGCGACGTCTCGGCCTTCATTCCGGCCGACGACGCGTCGCCCGCATCGCGGCGGATGCGACTCATGGCGGATTCGCCCGTCGAGTGGGACCGGATCGTCTCGGTCGAGACTCGCGAGCAAGAAGCCGAGACCGTCTATGACTTCGCGACGCCTCCAGACGAGACTTTTGTATGTATAGACACATTGGTAATTCATAATTCAAATTATGAAGATGCCTTTTTAATCTCCGAATCGCTCGCCAAGAAGTTCACCTCGCAGCATGCCTACCAGCACGACGTCGACGACGAGGACGGCAAGATCCGCGGCCGCTCGGCGTTCGTGTCGGCGTTCCCGTCCAAGTATCCCAAGGCGATCATCGACAATTTCAACGACGACGGGCTGATCAGGCCGGGGACCGTCGTGAAGACCGGCGATCCGCTCGTGCTCTCGGTCCGCAAGAAGGAGCCGTCCCGCGACCGGGTCTACCGCGGCCACTCGCCCACGTTCACCGACGCCGCCGAGACCTGGGATCACGACCACGACGGGGTGGTCACGGACGTGGTTCGGACGAAGGACGGGGTCAAGGTGATCGTCAAGACCGAGGCCCCGACGCACACCGCCGACAAGCTCTGCTTCGACGAGGAGACGGAGGTCCTGACTTCGAGGGGATGGAAGCCGATCGCGGAGGTCGGACTCGAAGATCGGGTCTGCTGCCTCGAGGGCGAGCGCGTGGCCTATCGCCGGCCGACGGCCGTTCATCGGTATCCGACCGGCGATCGGATGTACCGGATCAAATCGCAGCAGGTCGACCTGTTCGTCACGGCCCGGCATAGGATGTATGTGAAATTGCGGAAGCGGAACGCCAAATTCGGCTTGCTTCCGGCGGAGAGCCTGTTCGGGAAGTTGTCGCATTACAAGAAGTCCGGGGAGTGGACCGGGCGATCGCCGAAGTTTGTTCGCTTCCGCGAACGGGAGACTCGCGCGGGCCGCGGCGGCGTCGGCGTGACGATTCGCGGGGGCGAGAAGGTGGATACCGCCACTTTCATGGCGCTCCTGGGTGCCTACCTCTCCGAAGGGTCGAGTTTCCATTCCAGAAAAGGATCCGGCATTAATATCCATCAAACCACGCCCGGAGGCCGGGCACGGTTCGAGCGCGAGCTGCTGCCGAAGCTCGAGGCTGCCGGTTTCCACTGTTACATCTGCCCGGATCGTTACCGTATTTATTGCCGGTCGCTTTACGAGTATTTCAAGCGGTTCGGGAAGTCGAAGCGGAAATATATCCCGAATCGGTTCTTCGGGTACTCCAAGCCGCACCTGGAAATCTTGTTCGATTGGTTGATGTGGGGAGACGGGCACACCAAGTCATTACCGATCGACTACACGACGACCTCTCCGCGCCTTGCCGACGACGTGCAGCGGCTCTGTCTCCACATCGGCAAGGCCGCGAATATCAAGGAGCTCCCGGCTCCGCCGCATCCGATGCCGATCAAGGGTCGGTATTACATGATGCAGGACAGATATGATGTCCGAATCATCAATACCAAACTGACTCCGGCGGTCAATCACGCGCACGTCAAGAAGCAGAAAGCGCAAGAGGAGTATTTCGTAGACAGTTACGACAAACCGGTTTACTGCGTCACGGTTCCGCAGCATGTCCTTTATGTGCGGCGGAACGGCAAGCCGGTGTGGAGCGGCAATAGCGGCAGGATGGGAAACAAGGGCGTCATAGGGAGCATCATCCCCGACGACGAGATGCCGGTCGCCGAGGACGGGAAGCCGGTGGAATTGCTCTATTCCCCCTACGGGACGATCAGCCGGACCAACCCCGCGGCCATCATCGAGATGTGGCTCGGCAAGATCGCCGAGAAGACCGGCAAGCCGTACAAGATCAAGGACTTCGACCGGATCGACGACCTGACGGCGTTCGCCCAGGACGAGTTGCGGAAGCACGGCCTGAAGGCGACGGAGACCGTCACCGATCCCAGGACGGGCCGCAAGATCCCCGGCGTGACGGTCGGCAACATGTTCACCATGAAGCTCCACCATGTCGCGGAGTCGAAAGCCCAGGCCCGCGGCACCGGCGGCTACACGGCCGACGGGATGCCGGCGCGCGGCGGCTACGGGGGCTCGAAGCGGCTGGCGTTGATGTCGACCAACGCGCTGCTCTCGCACGGCGCGACCGACGTCCTCAAGGACGCGCTCCACGTCCGGGGGGCCGCGAACCCGGACTACTGGCTCCAGTTCATGTCCGGCCACGCGGCCCAGGGGATGCAGGTCCCGTTCGTGCATCGGAAGTTCTTCAACCAGCTGAAGGCGGCGGGCCTGAACGTGACCCGGGACGGCGCCCGGCTCAACATCATGGCCCTGACCCCCAAGGACATCGACGAGCTGGCCGGGGAGCGGACGATCCGGAACGCCGAGACCGTCAACTGGAAGGACGGCCAGAAGCCGATCGCCGGCGGCCTGTTCGACGAGTCGATCTTCGGCGGGCGCGGGGCCGAGTCGCGGTGGGGGGCGATCGACCTCGTCGAGCCGATGCCGTCCCCCGCGATGGAGGAGCCGATCCGCCGGGTCCTGAAGCTGACCGAGGGGCAGTTCCGCGACGTCCTGGCGGGCCGCCGGGAGCTCGACAACATGACCGGCCCGGGGGCGATCCGGGCGGCCCTCGACCGGATCGACGTCCCGAAGGCGATGGCCCAGGCCAGGGCGGACATCGCGGCCGGCAGGAAGACGACCCGCGACGAGGCGATCCGGCGGCTGGGCTTCCTGGTCGGCGCCGACAAGAACGGCGTCCACCCCCGGGACTGGGTCTGGAATCGGGCCCCGGTCCTGCCCCCCGCGTTCCGGCCGGTGTCGATCATGCAGGCGACCGGCCGCCCGATGGTGAACGACGCCAACGTCCTCTATCACGAGCTCTTCGCCGCCAACCAGAACCTGGGCGACATGAAGTCCCGGGTCTCGGACGTCGGCGACGAGCGGCTCGCGGTCTACGACGCCCTCAAGGCGGTCG
>CALKTZ010000579.1 GCA_937997355.1 uncultured Planctomycetales bacterium
GGGGATATTCGATGACCGTGGCCAGCTCTTACCCCGGCTTCGAGAAGATCACGCTGGATGACGGCCATTGGTTCTTCGTCGGCAGACTCCCGGATCGACTCGTGCTCGGGCCGGCTGCGTTCGAATCGCTCTGGATGCTGCATCCGGCCGATTTTCCGATGATCCACCTGCATGGCCAGTTGCGTAAAATTCCCCGATGGCAACAGGCATACGGCGCCGACTACCACTTCTCGGGGCAGACGAGTGTTGCCCTTCCGGTTCTGCCGAGCCTGGAGCCGTTTTACGACTGGACCCGAGCCGCGATCGATGAGCGGTTGAATGGGCTCCTGCTGAACTGGTACGACGCCATTCTCGGCCATTACATCGGCCCGCATCGGGATAGCACCCGGAACATGGTCCCGGGCGCGCCGATCGTGACGATCTCGCTCGGGGAGGAGAGGACGTTCCGGCTGACCCGGAAGCGAGAGGATCGAAATCAGGTCCACGACTTCGAAGCCGAGGATGGCGCCGTCTTCATCATGCCCTACGACACCAACATCGTCTGGAAGCATGGCGTGCCGAAGCGTGCCCGTTATCGGGGCCGTCGCGTTTCGATCACGGCCCGGGCCTTCGAGCCCAGGGTGTGATTGTCGTACCAACGTCGCACGGTTCAGCGGCGGGCCAGGATCACCACGAGGGCGGGGAAGGCCGCAAGGGCGACGATCAGGATCGCCGAGATGACCGTGGCCACGGTTTCGACCGAAACCCGAGGGGCGTCCTGTTCGTCGGGGATGATCGCCTGAACTTCTCGGTATTCCGAACGGATGCGCCAGATGCGACCGGCGACGAGGAGCTGCGCGATCATCAGGGCGATGCAGATTGCCAACTCGCCGGGGGCCAGCAAGGTGGCGCGGACATCCTCGGGAATCATCCGAGGGCCGTACCCGAAGATCATGTAGGAGAGCTTTTCCGGATCGAAGATATCGCTCGGGTGATAGGTGATTTTGGGGAGAGGACGCGACGTCGGCTCGGGGACGGTGAGCATGAATGCCCCGACGAGCCGGCCGACCAATGGGGCGATCCCCCATCCGAACGCCGTCACCGCGCCTCCCGTCAGGAGTTGCGGCCTTCGATGCCAGCGGAGCCCCACGGCCAGCGCGAGGGGCCAGGCGTGCGCCATGAAGGCCAGGAGCAAGAGAGAAACGGCACCCAGCCGCTCTGCGTTGGGCATGCGCAGCTTCTCGGCCTCCGCGATGGCAAGCCCGATCAAGCTGACGACCAGGAGGCTTGTCCCGGCCGAGGCCGTTCGGACCGAGAGCCATTGCGCCATCAGGTCGAATCGGCTCTCGGCGTCCGGCGTGCGGACGGCGACTCCGGTCAGTCGCCTGAGCGTCTTGTTCAGCAGGTAGCGCGTTTCCATCCGGACGTCGACCACGGCGTCGGCGTCCATCATGGCAGCCCGGATTTGTGCCCGCGATTCGCAGATGTCGCGGATATTGTGCTCGATCGAAATCGGCCCGAGAACCTGATAGCGATAGCCGGATTGACGCCCCAGCAAGACTACCTTCTTCCGAACTTCTCCCACGGATGCGTCCGCGATCGGGCTCGATCGGGCCGAGTTGACCAGCGGACGCAAGAGCTTCTCGAAGCGGACGAAATCAACACTCGGCCAGATCCGATATTCCTGGACGATCTCCCCCGAGGGGGTTTGATAAACGATCTGGAGCGTGCCGCGTCCCCGCTTGGTGATCAGGCGGCGAATCGCGGCGATCGGCCAGCGCCGGATGTTCCCCCCCACGTTCGTCCAGATCGCATCGGAGGCGAGGAGGAGGTGGGCCGTGACGCTGTCTCGGAGCGCGGTCCGGCGGATCGATCCGATGATCAACAGGAGGAATGCGAAAAGAAGAAACCCGATCCCCAGGGTCAGCCCGTTGATCCGCGAGAAAAAGCCGATGGGGATGAAAAGCCAGTGCATCGAAGGGTCGAGATCCCAGCCGATCACGCGGATGATCGGATTTACGAACAGGGCGTAAACGGCGATCGCGCCGACGACGAGGAGGACCGTCGCGAGGATCTTCTGGACGATCGACGCCGCGCGGGGATGCTGGATTCGTCCCGAGGCAGCGGTCGCGACGATCGCCACCAGGAAGGCGCAGCCGAGCGGCATCAAGATCGGCAAGAATTCGCCTTCCGGCCCGACCACCAGCGCGGTCAGGGGCGCGTAAACTCGCGAGAACGCGATGAGGAGGAACAGCACGATCCCGAGGACCAGGGGGACCGCCAGTTTCCGGCCGACGGCGCTCTCAAGCTGGCCAATGGCGGCGCCGGTGGAGATCGATTCGACGGGTTGCTTGGCCCTCGCCTCATAGAGAATCTCGGGCGATTCGGGGACATCCACGACGAAGCGGCACCCCACGGCTGCCGCGAAGTCCTGGCAGGTGTTGAACCGCTGATTCGGGTCCTTGCCGAGGGCTCGGAGGATGGCCTCCGAAACGAGGTCCGGAATCGAAGGGAGCAGCGTCCGGGGATCGGGGGGCTCCGCCGTCCGATGCTGCCTCAGGAGGTCCCAGGGGTCTCGGCCGACGAACGGGCGTCGGCCGGTGAGGAGTTCGAAGACGATCAGGGCGAGCGTGTACTGGTCGGATCGCCCGTCGGAGGGGAGTTCGGCGGCCTGTTCCGGTGAGGCGTACGCCGGTGTCCCGGCGAACCGCCAATCATCGTGGCGGTCGAACTCGCGGGCGAGGCCGAGGTCGAGGACCTTGAATTGCCCCTGGCGAGTGACCCGGATGTTCTCGGGCTTGAGGTCGCGATGGACCACGCGCCGGGCATGCGCGACATCGAGCGCCTGGGCGACCGGCCCCAGGAAGAGCAGGACCTCATCGAGCGGCAGGCGCGTGCGCCGGAAGAGCAGCTCGCGGAGCGTTTCGCCGGGGACATATTCAAAGACGGTGTAGGGGAGCGAGCCGTGGAACCCGTAATCGAAGACCGTGGCGATGGCGGGGTTGAGCAGGTTGGCCCCCAGCCTGGCCTCCTCGGCGAACATGGCGGCAAGCTCGGCCTGTTGCTCCGGGGTCGCCATCCGCCGACCCGGCAGCATCACCTTGATCGCGACGGGGCGATCGAGACGCCGGTCGTGCCCCAGGAAGACGAGGCCGAACCCTCCTCGACCAAGCTCCGAGTCGAGTCGATAGCGATCCTGGAGGACCATGCCGGGGGCGAAGGTGGTCAGTCGGCTGTCGCGAGGATCCGGCAGGCCGAGGTCGATCCCGCCGTTCGCCTTGAGCGCCACATAGGAGACGGTGGGGTCGGTGCCGCGACGGTGGTGGTAATCGACGGTCTCCTCCGATCCCGCCCCGAGATCCTCCTCGGTTGGCGTGACGAGATCCGTCGCCGGCTTCGAGGAATCGGGATGCGTGATCTGGCTCCCGCACGATGGGCAGCTCGATAACTCCTCGCGTGTCGTCGAATCGTCCAGGACGAGCCCGCACGCTGTGCAATGGGAATGTTGCATCGAGGAGAAACCCTTCCGGCCCGTCAGCCCAACGGCACGACTTTCTCGACGGCGAGCCGTCGAACCCTCCGAGAAATTATACGACACCCCAATCCATGCGTCATCGCGCCGACAAAATCCGATCGAACCGCCGTCGATATCGGTTGCAAATTGGAATTTTCGGTCATGCCGCTTGATTTGAATTACGATCGTAATACAATTCGGGTCGATCCAGGTGAGTATGTATAAGCGGAGTTGACGAATGCGCTACGGGCCGGATCGGAAGGAGCGGACCAGGGGGAGAATCCTGGATGCGGCGGGGCGGGTGTTTCGTCGACGGGGGTATTAGGGGGCCGGGGTTGACGAGGTGATGCGCGAGGCGGGACTGACGGCGGGGGGCTTCTACGCGCATTTCAATTCCAAGGAAGCACTGATGGCGGAGGCCCTGGCGCACGTGGGCTCGGAGTTGGAAGGGGAGCTTGAGGGGCGGCTGGAAGGGCTCTCGGGGCGGGAATGGCTGGTCGCCTTCATCGACCGTTATCTCAGCACCTCGCATCGAGGCAACCTTGAAGCGGGCTGCCCGATCGCGGCGCTCCTCACCGATGTCGCACGTTCGGGCGAGCCGATCAGGGGGCGTTTTGAAGCGATCTTCCGCGCGTTGTCGGCCCTGGTGGCGAGCCATGCGAAGGGTGGATTCAAGGACGATCGGGAGTTCGCGATCCTCGCGCTCTGCGTCGGTGGATTGGGCTTGTCGCGATCGGTCCCGGATGTGGATCTTGGGGATCGCATCCTGGTCGCCTGCGCGAAGCTCGCCAAGGACAGTTGCCCGGCCTCGTAGCGACTGTTGCGGGTTCTTTCGGAGTCTTCCGTCTCTGTTGTGGAAAGCGAGCAATCCGTGAGCCGAGATCGTCGACGAGTGGTCGTTACGGGGATGGGGATGGTGACCCCCCTGGGGCTCGATCTGGCAGCGACCTGGGAGTCGATGCGGGAAGGGCGTGGAGGCGTCGGGCCGATCACTCTGTTCGAAGCCGACGGCTTCCAGACCCGAATCGCCGCGGAATTGAAGGACTTCGACCTCTCGCGAGAGCTCGGGGCCAGGGCCGTCCAGTGGGCGAATTACAGCCGGAATACGCAGGTTGCGCTGGCCGCCGCGAATCAGGCGATCGAGAGATCGGGACTCTCAACGCTTGACCGATTCGACCGATCGCGGTTCGGCGTCTACCTCGGCGCGGGCGAAGGCAAGCAGGATTTCCCCCGGTTCGTCTCGCTGGTTCATCGGAGTGCCGAAGGGGGAAAGGTTGACACGCAATCGTTCACCCGTCAGGGGGTCCAGGGGCTGGATTTGCTCCAGGAGGCCGAGCAAGAGCCGGGAACCCCTTCGAGCCACCTCGCCAACGCCTTCGGGGCGAGGGGGCCGAATTTCTCCTGCCTGACGGCCTGCGCGGCGAGCGCCCAGGCGATCGGGGAGGCGACCGAGCTGATCCGCGAGGGTGATGCCGACGTGATGCTCGCCGGGGGCGTCCACAGCATGATCCATCCATTCGGCCTCACAGGGTTCATCCTGCTCACGGCGATGTCGACCCGCAACGACGAGCCGGGGCGGGCGAGCCGGCCGTTCGACCGCGATCGGGACGGATTCGTGATCGGCGAGGGGGCCGGGATGCTGGTGCTGGAATCCCTGGAACACGCGAAGGCGCGGGGGGCTCGAATCCTCGGCGAAATCGCCGGCTATTCCTCGACGGCCGACGCCTACCGTTTGACCGACAGCCACGAGCAGGGGCGGGGGGCCGTCGCGGCGATCCGGGAGTCGCTGGCCCAGGCTCGCCTGAATCCCGAGGATATCCACTACATCAATGCTCACGGGACGAGCACCCAGGTCAATGATTCGGTGGAAACCCTGGCCTTGAAGCAGGTCTTCGGCGAGCATGCCTATCGGATTCCCGTCTCCAGCACCAAGAGCATGACCGGCCACCTGATCGCCGCGGGGGGGGCCGTCGAGGCGATCGTCTGCCTGCTGGCGATCCAGGACGGGGTGATCCCGCCGACGATCAACCTCGACCAGCCGGGGGAGGACTGCGACCTGGATTACGTCCCTCATACCGCGAGGAGCCAAACCGTCGACATCGCAATGTCCAACAGCTTCGGCTTCGGCGGCCAAAATTCCACGCTCGTGGTCCGGCGCTTCGTCGATTGACGGGGCAAGGCGGAATCCCGCCCATCCGCCGGATCGAGATCAGGCCGAAGGCCGACGGAGCGAGGGGCGATGAGGGCCGGCAAACGCGGCGACCACCTCGGGCAAGGCCCCGAGGTGGAGATGGATCAGGCTGCCGACGGCATGATGATGGAACGTGAGGTCGTGATCGGGGGTGAGGGAACCGTAGCACGAGGGGCAGTCGAGCGGTTCCACGCCGGTGTGCAACCTCCAGCGAGTGCTCCGGTAGCCCCGGACGACGGTCCCTTGCGGGCCGAGCCAACTGTCGTGGGTCAAGGTGTGGGTGACCGGCGCGGGGGGCCTGGGGCCGGGGAGTAGCTCGGCATCGAACGGGAGGATTCCGACGCCCGCGACGCTACGATCGGGGAGGATCATCGACCGACCCAGATAGGCGGTTCCCCCCCCC
>CALKTZ010000580.1 GCA_937997355.1 uncultured Planctomycetales bacterium
GAATTCCTTGTCCTTGTGGACGACCTGGGACGAATAGCATTTCGGGCATTGCATGCTTCAAGCTCCGAAGTGGGACCTCGGCCGGTGGATTGTCTCAGCGCGTGCGGCACCGGCTGGCCGCAAGCGGGGGTTGTCGAAAGGAGCGGGTTACACGGCGAACGGCCGGGATCGGATTGTCGCCGGGCGGGTCCGTTCGGTCCCCTAGCCCGGCCGACCTGACAAGGGCACCTTTTGAAGCCCCCAGAGGATCGATCCCGCGAGCGACGGCCAGATCACGATCACCGTTCTACCACGGGTTCGGAGGCGACGACGGATCGCCGCGCAATAATCGCAGTCCCTTCGACAGCGAATCCTGACGCCGCCGATGTAAGGGCCGGAAGCCGTTGAATTTCCCGGTGAAAAAACTGATTGAAAAATATGTGAATACGATTAATATAGATTAACAAAATGTATTAGGAGAATTCATGGATAAAGAAGCAACGCCTAAACAGAAGGAACTGACGTATCATGATGGATTTTACTACTTAATGTCAGAAGGTTTGATGGGTGACATACCTGATCGAAATAAGCGTTTTGATCTTCCACCCGAGCGACTTGCCCTGGTCAAGGAGGATCTCGCAGCCGGCAAGGAGAGTTTGGTCTGGCAGTTTATGGTCCTCCAATTAAAGCAAAGGTCTGAGGCTACTCAGAAGTTTGATCAGGCTGTTGAATCCGGGAGAATGGAGCGCTGGCTCGATGAAGACGATGACGCTCCGGAAAGTCACGCGTCCCGGGTACGCGCCCAGTCGAATAAGCTGAGGAAGGACGGGGGAAGGAATTGGGATCTGCCGTTGTCCGAAGTGAACGAGGAGCTTCGCCGACAAATGGGCCTCAAGGGCAGCCCCCCTTACGAGGAGCCGGCAGACGGTGACAAACGTGATAAACCCGGTTACGATCGAGGAGGAAGCGGCAGGGGAAGGGGCTGACCTCTCACGCGGACGTGGACGCCGTCGGTCGATAGTCCCAAAGGCGGGTAGAGTCGATGGCAGGATGGGCGATTTTCGAGCCAGAACTCAAAGAAATCGGCAAATTTCACAAGTCCAGACTCCGCGCCCGTCTCGCCGAACCGCTGGTAAATTTCGTGAGGAGCGGCAGGCTCGACTGGCACGATATTGCCCCCAATCCTCCCTTCGACTACGCCGTTGTTCACCTCTGGTCAACCGGGGCACGCGCACCGAACCGAGAACATCTCGCTGAAATCAAACGTCTGAACAATCTCTCCGACGCGGATCTTCCCATCCCGGATAAGGCGACCGTTGGGATCAGGGCCAAGGCGGATACGATCATTTGGATTCGAAATCGGTGGTTTGCCGCGCCAGGCGAGGCCATCAAGGACATTACCCCGCACCAGGTCCGGGCCCTCGATATCGTCTCGAAGCTTGCTTATGCCCAGGTACATCGCGAGCGCGTCGCGGATTGGGTTGGCATTCTTGAAGCTATACGGGCATCCGTGCCCCGGGCGGAGGTGTGGACGCACGCCGATCTCACCAAGCTGTGCGAGGACTGGCTTCCTGCCCATGGCGGTTTCGAGGATGCCGTAATCGAGGGTTTAATCCCGCATGAACATTGACAAGATGGACATTTGCGATTGGCTGGCCGGAAAGGCCGACCCGGAGGTGGTGAGCGCCATCGAGGCCGACTTGCGCGATCGGGATAGCAGCGTGACTTTGGCCTGGCTCGCCCGCCGCGCCGACGCGTCCCGAAAATACGACCAGGCCGTCGAATCCGGGAGATTGGAACGCTGGCTGGATGAGGACGACGACCCCCTTCCCGAGTCTGGAGAAGCCCCGGAGGAAGGCCACGCCTTCCGGGGCGAGCCGATGGGGATGCTGGCGGGAGCGCGAGGCGCTTCGCCTTGGGCCGTGACGGGCGGGACGGCCCGCTGGCCCTTATCCATCCCTGACGATGGGACGGGCCGAGCCCTGGCCCGCACCATCGGCGAGCGTTGCTATGGGAACCCCGAGCAGGCCGTGACCCTCACGCTGCACGTGACGCAGGCGGAGGACGGGGGCGGGAAGGTGCTGGCCGAACTGGAGGTATCGCCCCCGCCCGTCAGGGAACAGCTGGTCATCACGGTCGAGTTCAGCACGGGCGATCGGCGGACCTTCACGGCAGCCGTTCCGGTGTCGCCCCGGCCGAGTACGCGCTCTGGCCCGTGCGAGCCGCTCCCAGCGGAGGCTGCGCGGGCCCAGGAAGGCGTGTGGCTCGACGGGGGCTGGCCGCCCGTATTCAAGCTGTCCTGAGGGGGCGATGGGAGGGGTCACCGGCTCAAGTGACGCGGCCGATGAGCTGGAACGCCGACCAGTAGATCGGGTGATCGTAGCCATCCTCCCGGAGACGCCCACGCGACGAGCCCGTCGCCAATCTCAGGATGGCCTCGGCCGCGTCGGGATTGCCCGCGAATCGCAAGGCATCGGCCGCTTGACGTGCGTGATCGGCCGCCTCGCGATGCCGGCCGGAGCTTAGACACCTCATGGCCGCCCGACGATGGATCGAGGCCGCCTCGTGGGGATACTCCTCGCGTGGGAAGGATGCGAGGAGCTGCCTTTCCCGCAGGGAGAGGTCCTCGGGCCGCAATCCGCGAACACGGGCCTGCGCCAAACGGAGCGCCAGCGACGGGGAGGCTTGATTGCGGAGCAACTCGTCGAGGAAGCAGGCGACCATCTCGGCCGCGCAGTGGTCGTCGACGGACCACATCGTCGAGAGCACCAGGCCCGCACCCCGCAGCAGGAACGTCGTCATCATGCCCATCGCGTCGTCGAGCGAGCGGAAGTCGCTCCGGCCCGTCTCGCACCCGTTGAGGATGACGAGAGAGCCTTCGGCCAGCGGGGGGCGCCGATGGAGGACGTCGTGGGCCAGGAGCACGTCGTCGGCGAGGAAAAGCCGAGACATCGCCGCCTGATCCTCGTCCCCCATGCCGTGGCAACTGAAATGGAGGATGGACGCCGACTCCCATTCCCGCGTCCGCTCCACGGAGGCATCGGCCCCGATGTAGTACCGCCCTGGCCGGTCGTGAAAAGACCGGCGGATCGTCTTGGCCTCCCAATCGGAAAATGGCAGGGTCTGCGGCGAGCCGAGGTCGGGATTGGCGAGGCTGAGAATCCCCCCGGCCGTGTTCAGCGGCGGTAAGCTCGGGAGCAAGCGGGCGGAGGGGAGGTAGGCGATCTCATACTCATCGCCCAGATACACGCATCGCCCGCCTTCGTACCTGCGGCAGGCGTGCAAGGGCATGATGTGCAGCTTGCCGTGGGGCACGAGGTACATGCCTCGGAGTCCGGCGATGAGCGGCTGCAACGGGGCGAACAGGTAATGGTAGAGGTCGTCGAGCGCCTCGTCGGAGCCGACCGGCGAGCCGGCGTCGATGCAATGCCCCAGGGTGATCAGCCGCGACCGCAGCGGCTCCTCTTCAAAAGGGACGTGCAGCGATAGGAGCTGAAAATCCGAGCGGGTCAGCACGAAGACCCGGACCGTCTGGCGGTCCGTCCGCCAGAAATCGAGGAGGCCCCAATCCGGCGGCAACGCCGCCTGGATCTCGCCTACCCCAATGGCGGCGCCCGGGTCGTCCCTCGACGGGGGCCTGGCCGGACTCGCCGCGCGGAAGGCTTCAAGATAGGACCTGACCCTCGCCTCGGTCTCGGGCCGGATCAATTCCGAATCCACCGGCGACCGCGCGTCGAGCATGAGCCAGTCGGCGAGGTCTTTCCGACGCTCGACGAGCGGGGCTGATTCCGAAGGCGCCGCCGGGAAGCGACGGTCCCGGATGTCGCCGAAGACGCTCGCCTTGCCGTTCAGGACCACGTCATAGCCCTCCCGCACCTGCCCGGCCTCGATCGCCAGCCGGACGGCCTTCTCGATGGATTCTTTGCGGCGGCCGACGTAATCCAGGGAGGTCTCGTCGATGCCCGCGGCATGCCGCGCCCGCCTGGAGATGCGATGGCAGTGGGCGAATTCCTCCAGGCCCCGCGACGGCTGTCCGGCGGCGTAATAGGCTTCGGCGAGTTGTTCGTGGTAATTCGCCAGCGACTCGTCGCCCAGCTCGCCCCGGTCGATCTGCCGATACAGGGCGATGGCCTCGGCGGGACGGCCGAGGTCGAGGGCGGCCTTGGCCCGTTGCATCTTGAAAACCGCCGCCCCGTGGGCATAGCCTTGGGCCGCCATGACGGTCTCGGCGTCGGCCAGGGCCGCTTGTCCCTCCGCAAGCCGACCTACCTTCAGGAGCCCGATCGCGCGGTTGCCGCGGCACATGGCCGCGTCCTCCGGCATGTCCAGGCCGCTGTAGGCGTTCTCGGCCTTTATGAGGGCTTCGAACGCTTCCTCGTACCGTTGCATCAGAAGCAGGACGCCGCCTCGATCCCGCCAGCACGCCGCGAGCTTGTCGGGCAGATCCAGGCTCTTCAGGAGGCGTTCCGCCTGCTCCAGCAAGGCGACCGTATCGGGGTATTGGCCCAGGTCACGCAGCATCGCCGCTTTGATCCTGAGATACTCGGCGTAATCCTCCTCGGCACCTTCCCCGGACAACGCCGACTCCGCCCGCTCGCTCCAGGTGAGCGCATCCGTGTACCGGCCGAGTTTCCACAGCGCTTTCGCCCATTCCAGACGCATCATCCCCGACAACTCGATCCCGGCGTGACGCGCGTAAGCGTCATCGCAGGCCCCGACCAGCGACGCGGACGCATCCTCCTCGATCTTCCCGAGGACCGCCCTCGCCAGTTGGAAACCGATGCTCGCGAGGATGATCACGGGGCCATCGCCGGACGTCCGGGCCGCACTTATTTCGCGAACGGACGTCGCCAGGTCCGAAAAAGCCCGCGACGGGGCGAGCCGATCGAGCCGGATGCCCTGCACCAACTCCTGGGCGTCGCCCCGGGAGATGCGTTTCTCGGAAACCCCGTCCGTCAGGATGCGGACGCCGAGATCGAGGTCGCCGGCATCTTCCGAGGCCGCCCACGCCTCTGCATATCGCCCGAGTTCTCCGAGGATCGTCGCCTTACCCCGGCGGCATTTTGCGATCCCCTCGTGGTCGCCGCCCCGGGCGAGGATCGCCTCGGCCTGCTCTTGTCGGCCGAGTGCCTGGTCGAGGCGGCCCGCCCCGGCCAGGGCCTCGGCATGATCGATCATGATTTCGGCCAGGGAGTCCGGGATGTGCCGGGCGAAGCCATCTGCCATCCCCGCGAACAATCGCGAAGCCTCGTCCCATAACCTACGCGCGGATAAGACCGAGGCCAGGTCGCCGACCAGGGAGAGAAAGATCACCGCCGGATAGTCGCCATCGGGGGCCGCATCCGCGAATTTCCAGATCGTGGATGCGAGTCGCCCGCATGCTTCCGGTGTCGCGAGCCGGATGAGATCGTCGGCGGTGGAGTATTTTCCCACCTCGCCCAGCGAAATCCTGTCTTCAAGGACATCGGCCTTGAGGCCGAGCACGGCCTCGACCAGATCGTTATGAGTCGCCATCGACCGGTGATTCCTCGATCCGCTCGCCTTTCTCCCCGCCCCACGGCCTAATGGATCGGCAAGAGGAGAGCGTTGCCCTGGATCCTGCCCAAAGACCAGCCCATGTTGAAGATACCCGTCCGTCCCCGGGTCCTCAATGCTGCCGGCCTTCGATGCCGGTAAACACTTTCTCCATTACGCCGCCCCGTCTCCGCCGGCCGCGCGCTCCCGGGGTCCGCTTCCGCTCCCGTCGCCTGCGCGACCGGCTTCGCCGCCCTCCCGCCCGCTGGCGGAAGAGAAGAGGGGGGCGCTCCCCCGCGGCGTCAAGGATGCCCTTCGGCGTCCGGCGCGGTGCCCCCCTAGCTTCCGCGCTTCGCTTGTGCAGCCAGGGAGACCCCCCACGCCGGACGTCCTTGACCCCGCTCCCCCCGGATCAGGTTTTCCCTTCGTCCCGGTTGAATGCGCGCATTCAACCAGACATTTCAAACGAAGGAGAAGACTATGACGACCGACCGCAGCGACGTTTACACCCGCATTACCGACCAGATCATCGCCGAGCTGGAAAAGGGCGTCCGCCCGTGGCTCAAGCCGTGGAACGCCGAGCACGCAGCGGGCCGCATCACCCGCCCGCTCAGGGCCGGGGGGGAGCCCTACAAGGGCATCAACGTCCTGATGCTCTGGATGTCCGCCCAGGCGCAGGGATTCGCCGCCCCCATCTGGATGACCTTCAACCAAGCCAAGGGACTCGGGGCCTGCGTCAAGAAGGGGGCCAAGGGCTCGCTGGTCGTCTACGCCAACCATGTCACCAAGACCGAGACCGGCGACGACGGCGAGGAGGCCGAGCGCGACATCTACTTCATGAAGGGCTATACCGTCTTCAACGTCGAGCAGGTCGAAGGGCTCCCGGCCCATTTCTACGCGACCGCCGCCCCGCAGCTCGACCCCGTGCAGCGCATCGAAGCGGCCGACCTGTTCTTCGCCAATACCGGCGCCGACATCCGCCACGGCGGGAACCGGGCCTACTATGCCGGCGAGCCCGATACCATCCAGATGCCGCCCTTCGAGGCGTTCAAGGACGCCGAGAGCTATTGCGCCACGCTCGCCCACGAGCTGACCCACTGGACCAAGCACGCCGGCCGGCTGGATCGCGACTTCGGCCGCAAGGCGTTCGGCGACGAGGGCTACGCAAGGGAAGAGCTGGTCGCCGAGATCGGCTCCGCCTTCCTCGCCTGCGACTTGGAGCTAACGCCCGAACCCCGCGAAGACCACGCCAGCTATCTCGACCACTGGCTGAAGGTGCTGAAGGAGGACAAGCGGGCCATCTTTCAGGCTGCCGCCTACGCCCAGAAAGCCGTTGACTATCTGCACGGGCTCCAGCCGAAGTTAGAAAGCTGACCGAGCGTCCGGGGGAGGGGAGGGCCCCGCGGTCCCTCCCCAGACCCCATCCGATGCGGAACTGGCCGGGATTGTGGAGCAGCGGAGGGGGTGCTTTCTTGCAGCGGCGCTCGCACGCCGTGCTCGCGGACTTTTTGAATCGTCAGATCCCGGACCCGTCGGCCTCGAACGCGATCGAGTGAACCACCGGCGCTTCGTCTCCCTCGAAATCCTTCTCCGCGGGCAGCTCATGCACCCAGGCCATGCGGTGCTGGGACAGGTAGTCGTAGAGCTTCCAGAGGTTGCGGCCCTCGATCACGACCTGGACGGCCACCGAGCCCGCGAAGCGGAACACCAGGCGGTTGCCCTTGCCTTGCGGCAGGGTCGAGAAGCGGCTGTCGCTTTCGAGTTGGGTGTATTGGCAGGTGCGGATCGTCCGGTCCTTGAAGATGAAATGGACCGACGGCAACATCTTGGTCACCGGCCGGGCATGGACCTGGTAGGTCGATGCGTCGGCCGAGAATGAGGCGAGGCCGTCCGCTTCGTCCGGCTCGTCCCACGATTCCCGGCCCGACTTGCCGGGCGGATTGTCGATCAACGCGCGAATGCTCGACTGGGGCGTGACCCGCTCGCTCAAAAGCCGTTCGTTCATCTGGTCGTCTGCCTTTCCGCGTCACGCCGATGTTTCGCATCGGTCGCGAAGCCTGCCCGCGTGCGCGAAAGAATAGCCATCTTTTGCACTTGCGCAACCCGAAGTTGTCGCCACGTTCGACGACTCGCCTTGTTCACCAGGTCGACGGCCGCCAGCTTGGCCGAGCTTTGCTTGATGGCCTTGCGAAGTGCCGCCTTGTCGTCGGTGTAGAGCGTGAGCTGCTCCTTGGCCCGGCTCGCGGAGACGTAGATCTGCTCCATGTTCGACGCGGGCAGCGACTCCGTCGCCTGGCCGATCAGGACCCGGCGGACCGTCTTGCCCTGGGCGCCGAACGACGTCTCCACGTAGCCGTGGCGGAAATGCCCGAAATCCTTCGCCACGGTCCAGCCGTTCTCCAGCCGGATGTCGCCCGAGGGGGCGAAACCCGTGACCTTGTAGGCCGAGCCGTTGCGGATCTGATGCTTGCCGTCCGCCGTCTTGCCGCCGGAGGTAAATCGGATCACGTCACCCTCGGCGAGCTTGAGCGCGGCCGTCCGGTAGGCTTGGAATTTCGCGGCCTGATCGACCGGCAGGGCCGATGGGTTTGCCTCGGCGACGACGACCCGTTGCCCCGTCTTGAACCCCTTGCCGTTCTGGTGGAACTGGAGCACGTCCACCTGACCGGGCCGATAGTTTCGCGCATCGCCCCGCTGCGCCTCCGTCAGGTTCGCGGGCACCAGCCGCGTGAATTCCCGCTCTTCCTTCCCGAGCCGCCCCTCCTGCCGGAGCACCCGCCGGATGTGGTCGGTGATCCGCTCGCCCTCGGCGTGCGTCGGGCTCACCACGAGGACCTCGTCCCACTTCTTGCAGCCGTCCAGTGCGTGCAGGTAGTCCGAGGCGATGGCCTGATCGCGCTCCCCTTCGGGCATCTGCTTCACCCAGCCGATCGCGTCGAGCCGGTCGAAGCCTTCGAGGGTCTTGCCTTCCGACAGGAGTTTGACGGCCGCCCGGTAGGGACCGCTCTCCTGGCGCTTGATCTGGGCGAGGCGGAACGGCTCGATCCCGCCATGCTCGCGCAATACTCGCATCAAGGCGCCGCGCGCGACCGATCCGTGCTGGCCCGAATCCCCTAGCAGGTCGAGGCGGAGGTTGCACGCCTTCGCCGTCTGGAACAGCCGTAAGGCGTCGCCATGCCCCATCATGCTGGCCTCATCGACGACGACGCGGCCCCCCCGGACCGCCTCCTGCATCTTGTCGCTGACCAGGAACTTGGCGACGGTCTCCGCCTCGAACCCGTCGCGGCGGAGCACGTCCACGGCCTGCGTCGTGGTCGCCAGATACGTGACCTTGCCTCCGGCCAGCCGCATCCCGTCGTCATAAGCTTTGAGCATCGTGCTCTTGCCGGTGCCCGCCGCCGAGTCGACCAGGTTGATCCGGTCGTGCGACCCGAGCAGGCCGCGCACGGCCCGCCACTGATCGTCGTCGAGGACGCCGCGTGGCAGCCCCTCGGGCACGCCGACCGCGCGCATCGTAGCCCTACCCGACAGGGCGAAGCCGGTGATGAATCGTTCCTCTGCGAGGACGGCCTTCGTGGTCGCCATCATGCGGCCCTCCTTCTCGCGGGCGATCACCCCCTGACGGGGCAGCTCGGCCGCGACCTGCTCCGGCGTGAGGCTCCCCAGGCCGTGGAGGAGCGCGACGCGCTTCAGCTCGCGCTCCGGCACCACCGATTCCCGCTCGAAGCAATGCCGGATCGCATAGGCAACGGCGTCCGAAGCCGCCACGCCGGGCCCGCGAACGATCTCGCGACGATGCACCGCCCCCAACGCCTGCCGCTCGGGATCGGTCAACTGACGGTCCCATTCCTGGCGAAGCTGCTGGGGAGTGAGCCCTTTTCCCTTTGCGTGCCGCGTCCTGGCCCCCAGCTCGCCCTTGCGGTCGGCGTCGGTGATCCCCAGGCGCTCGGCCTCCGTCTCGATCTCATCGGTGCGCTTGCTGAATTTGTCGAGCACCGATTGCGGCACCCCGGCGATTTCCCACGCCTTGCCGCCCTGCCGGTCGATGGCGTAGCCCAGGCCCTCCAGCTTGTGCGCCAGCCGGGCCTCGAAGACCGCCTCCCAATACGGCGCGTCCCGCTTGAGGTCCCCGAACTGGGCGGCCTTGAGCCGCCGCTCGACCGGGTCGTAGGTCAGGTTCATGCAGACGCTGTGGGTGTGGCGGTGCATGTCGGGCACGTGGCCCTTGACCGCCCTGGCCGTGCCGTGCTCGTAATCGGCCCAGAGCATGTTGCCGGTCCGGCGGTCCTCGTCCGCCCCGCCCTTGCGCACGCGCGTGGCCACGTCCTCCTGCATCTCCTCCTGGGTCTCGCGCTTCGCCTCGCGGAAGACCTGCCGCAAATCCTCGTCGCCGGTCATCGCTTCGAGCACGCTGTAGCTCTTCGGCCCCGACCAGACGCAATCGATGCCGACCCGCTGGTCATCCTTCCGCCGGGGCTTGAGTTCCTTGCCCGTCTGCGGGTGCAGGCCGTCCACGAGCCGTTCGAAGCTCTCGCGGTCGACGGTGCCGGAGAGGCCCATCATCTGGGCGAGCTTGCCGCCCCATTCGCCGACCAGCTCGGAGCCTTCCGAGTAATAGTCGGACGCCTGCGTGTAGTAGGACTTGGCCGCCGCCGCCGAGGTGATGGTATGGATGCGAAGCATGCGGGATTATATGGAGGCCATACCGCCGGTCAATCAGCATATGTGGCCATTCTGTGGTTACACGGAATTTCACGGCCGGCCCCGCCCCACTTCCGCCCTTAGGCCAGCTATCAGCAAGGTCCCCATGCCGACCGCATCCAGGACGATCCTCCCTACAGGTCCCTCCTCGTCGAACGATCGAGGCGGCCTCTCAATTCGGAGATTCGCGGTGTCGGCCGAGATGGTCCCCCTCAAGACTTGGTGCCTGCCTTCGACACACGGCCTTTGCCATGTCACGCGTAAACCCGCCGCCGGGCCTGGCAAGCGGAAAATCGGTTCCCCCTGGAGGTCGCCCCCAATTTTCCGCTTGCCCGGGAGCTTCGCGCGCGAAGCCCCGGACTGTGGCGGGTTTCTTTCGCCTGCCATCAGGCCGCGATGGTCGCAGCCGGAAACACGAAGAAAGGAGACCCGATCATGTCCGACACCACGAAGAACGAATCCGCATCGAAGGCCCCGAGCCACGTCGCCTACCAGGTCCGCGACCGCGAGGGGAAGAAAGGCATCTGGACCCGCGTCGGCAGCGTGTGGCCCCATACCGACGGCAAGGGCTTCAACATCCAGCTCGAAGCGGTGCCGCTGGACGGCCGGATCACACTCCGCGTCGCCACCGAGAAGAAAGACTAATGCTGAAACCGGGCGGGCCGGAACGCCCGCCCACCAACCACCGAAAGGAATCGCACCATGACCTCCCATACCGCACCGATCAATCCATTCTACGCGGCCCGACGCAATCGGACCGTCCCCGCCAAGCACGACGAGCCCGGCAAGCCCGTCTATGCACGCCTTCCCCTGGCGCCCGTCACCGCGAGCCCGGTGCCGCACCTGACCAGCCTCTACCATTTCCACCGGACGGGCGAGTACGGCGACCGAGCCTATCCCGGCAATTGCGGGGGGCGGCTCATCAAGGACCTGCTCCTCTACTTCCAACCGGGTCTTGTCTTCGACCCGATGACCGGCAGCGGCACCTGCCGGGATGTCTGCGAGGAGCTGGACATTCCTTGCATCTCCTGGGACATCCACCAAGGTATCGACGCCTGCGATCCGAACGGTTTCGGCGACGCCGAGACCTTCGACTTCATCTGGGCCCATCCTCCCTACTGGCGGCAGAAACTCTACGCCGACGATCCCCGCGACCTGTCGCGCACCCCGACGCTGGAGGAATTCCTGCGACGCTACCGGCAATTCCTCCGCAACTGCGCCCGGTCGCTGAAACCCGGCGGGAAGCTGGCCGTCCTCATGGGCGACTACTCCGACCGCGGGGCAGGGTTCGTCCCGCTGGTCTATCACACGAAGCGGCTCGCCTTCGAGGCCGGGCTCGTCCAGCACGACACCGACTGCATCCGCTTCAG
>CALKTZ010000581.1 GCA_937997355.1 uncultured Planctomycetales bacterium
CCGTTCTACGCGGCCAAGAAGGCGGCACAGGCCAGCAGCACCCCCGCCAAGGCGGCGTTTCAAGACACGAGCGATGTCGCTCATGATATCCTGCGTAAACTCATGCAACAGAGAAAGGCGTCGAAGTCTTAAGGACGATGTTCCTTCGACGTTTTTCCGCGATCCGGAAACCGATTACCGTCCCATCGGTTCGTCGAGCGGCGAGTTCAACTTACTGCTCGACGCCTGATCGCATCCCGCCTCTTTTCCTGTCGATCGGATTTCGGGGGATCATTCGAGCCGATGATTGCGAATGATCCACCGGATCCGGCCCCGTCGTCGGCCGATCCCCGGGAGTCTCTCGGTCAATTAATCGATCGCCTCGCAACCGAGGTAATCGGTCAGCGCGAGCTTCTGGAACGCCTGGTCATCGGTCTTCTGGCCGGTGGTCATATCCTCATCGAAGGCGTTCCGGGGTTGGCGAAAACCCGGGCCGTCCGTGCATTGGCGCAGGCCATCGACCTCCCCTTTCGTCGAATTCAATTCACCCCCGATCTTCTCCCTGCGGATCTGACCGGGACGCAGATCTATCGCCCCACCACCGGCACCTTCGACGTTCGGCCCGGCCCGATTGTCACCAGCGTGCTCCTAGCTGACGAAATCAACCGCGCCCCCGCGAAGGTTCAAAGCGCGTTGCTGGAGGCCATGCAGGAAGGGCAGATCACGGTCGGGGAGGAAACGATTCTCCTCCCCGAGATTTTCTGGGTCCTCGCCACTCAAAACCCGATCGAGCACGAAGGGACCTACCCGCTCCCCGAGGCGCAGCTCGACCGATTCCTGATGAAGCTGATCGTCCGCTATCCGGACCGCGCTTCAGAGTTGGAAATGCTCGATTTGCCGAGTATTAGCCAGGTTACGCCGAATCCGCCACTTCAGCCGCAATGTCCGCCGACGTTCGGGCCTCATGAGGTGAGGCGATTTCGGCAGGTCGCGGCTGATGTCCGCGTTGCTCCCGCTATCAAGGAGTATGTAGTGGACCTCATCCGGGCCACGCGCGAGCCGGCCGCCGCGGGCCTCAGCCTCGGCCCGCTCATCGAATTGGGGGCCAGCCCCCGTGCCACGATTTCGCTCATCCGGGCCGCGAAGTGTCACGCCCTGATTCAGGGCCGAGACTACGTAACGCCCCATGACGTCAAGAGTTTGGCCAAGGACGTGATCCGCCATCGGATCGTGCCGAGCTACGAGGCCGACGCGGAAGGACTGGGGGCGGACGATCTCCTCCAGCGCATCCTCGATCACATCCCCGTCCCCTGAGCAGTCCGGCTCATTTCGCCCTCAATGGGCCATGGCCAGATCGTTGTTAACCGCCTTGCCGGTCTCTTCGAGACGAGGGGGATATCGCAAGATCCACAGCCAGTAGAGCACGCCTCCGACCAGCAACGCGACGCTGATGTTTTGCGAAATCGTCAAGCCGGCGAAGAAGTTCCCTTCGTCGTTCCGCAGATATTCGATGAGAATTCGAGTGACCGGATAGGCGAGCATCAGGACCCCCATCACCTCGCCGTCCCGCCGCCTGAGAGGATAGTAGGCGGTGAGGAGGATCAGCAGGATCAGGCCATCGATTGAGGCGTAAATCTGGGTAGGATGGACCCGGAGCGACCAAAGGGCATCATCGGGAATCCAGCGGAGATAGTGGTGCATTTCCCACGGGGGAGATCCCTTCGGAAATGCGACCGCCCAGGGCAGGCTGCACGTATCG
>CALKTZ010000582.1 GCA_937997355.1 uncultured Planctomycetales bacterium
CTGTGAACCGCTCGAAGCTACTTACTGACGGCATCGTTTCTTCAGGACGACGCCGTCAGTTCGTATTGCGCCCGATGGATGCTGCGTCCTTCGATCCGAAATTTGCGTTCGAAGTTGGTCAGATAGTCAAGCTCATGCTCGGGCGTTCGAACTTCGATCGGTGGCAAATCTCGAAAGCGATTGCTGGCGGCGATCAATTCCTGCATCAAAAGGAAATATTCCTCGACATCGCTGGCGATGCTCAGCAACCCTCGATCGCCGAGCAGTCGCACGATGTCCTCGACGAGCGACGCGGTAAAGACGCGTCGTTTCTTGTGCCGCTTCTTCCACCAGGGATCGGGGAAATAGACGTGAACGGCACGAAGGCTTCCGGGAGGAATCATTGTCGCCAGAACCGGCTTGGCGTCCGCGGGCCAGACCCGCACATTCATCAGGTTTTGCTTGAACGCGCGTTGCGCCGCGAGCCCGGCATACTTCTTGGCGATCTCGATTCCGAAGAAGTTATGGCCGGGATTGGCCGTGGCGGCATTGGCTAGAAAGAGTCCCTTCCCGGATCCGATTTCAAGCTCCACGGGATTCTGGTTCCCGAAGAGTGTGCCCCAATCGAAGGGCTTGGGAATCTGATCGGGTTCGAGGAGGAGAACCGGCCGCTCGGTGAGGGGAGATCGGAAAGACATCGGGCCTGTCGACTTGCTTGGGTTTCAGGGATTTTCCGCCGCGCCGCCGGATCTGGGCGAGAGTGCAACCCCGATCATATTGCCGTGGAACACCATGTTCGTGCCCACGAATCCCTGGCATTCGAAGATGGTATGACGACGATGCAACCTTTGGGCCTTGGCGACCATCACGAGGCGATCGCCGATCTTGACCTGCCCCCGGAATCTCACCTCTTCGATGCCGCCGAAGCCGATGAAGGCATCCTTGCTGGTCAGCTTAATGTAATGGCAGAAGAAGCTGGCGAGCTGGGCGGCGGTTTCACACATCAGGACGCCGGGCATGAGCGGATAACCGGGCATGTGGCCGCGGACCCAGAACTCATCGGGGGTGTTGTCCTTGTAGCCGATAATCAGCTTATTTTCGGGATCGACCGAGACGATCGCTGAGAGCATCTCCATCTCAAATCGCTGAGGGTTGACCTCGCGAATTCCCTCGAGATCGACCAGGACACGAGAAGTGTCAATCGTTGCGGGGTCGACCAGGGGGGCGGGCGGCATTCGCTATGTTCCTTTCTCGGCAAGAACGGCGGAGCGACGTTCGTGAGGGCAAGCTCAAGGTGCGCCCGATGGTCCTGGGAGGGATCGACTTCCGGCAAGACCGACATCCGTCGTCATGTAGGACGAGAATTACCCAATGGAGTAATCTCGTCGACCGTTTCGCTGCTATGATGACGATCAGCGCCGACTTCGACAAGAGGAAGGGAGTTTATCGGGCTTCCTCTGAAGACTTTTGGTCGGCTTCCTTCCTTTAGGGAAACTGTGCCGTGACTGCACCGCGAAAGCTCGGCACCATGATCACTCACGGCTATCCGGGGATCAAGCTGAAAGACGAACTCGCCCTCGCCTCGAAGATTGGAGCATCCGTCCTGGAAATCCTCCCCAATTGGCCGGAGAATCCCCCTCCCGGTGACCTGCGATCGGTGGCGCTCGAACGAGGATTTACCGTCCATAGCGTCCACGGTTGCTGGGGAGGACAGTCGATCAAGGCGCAGCGTGTCGACCTCGGCTCGACCGATCCCTCGACTCATCGCGAGTCGGTCGACGACCTGAAACGTTGCCTCGACTGGCTTGCGGCGGTCGGCGGGGCGTGTCTCATCGTCCATCCTGGTGGACTCTCCGATCCGGAGGATGTCCTCCGACGCCGAGAGGCCTTGATGAACGGTCTGCGGAAGCTCGCCGACCATGCGCGATCGAGTGGCGCGGTGATGTGCGTCGAGAACATGCCTCCCGGCGTCTGGCCCGGTTCCCGAATGCAGGATCTCAAGACAATCCTGGATGATCTTGATCAACCGAATCTGGCCCTCGCGATCGATACGGGTCACGCCCAACTGACGACTTCTCCGGGTCAGGAAACCCGAGATGCCCGATTTCGCCTCGCCAGTACC
>CALKTZ010000583.1 GCA_937997355.1 uncultured Planctomycetales bacterium
CTTCGAGCCAGTCCCCTTTTCCGCTTGGGCTTCTCCGTCCGCCTCATTCCCCCCGCAAGATTCGGATCGCGTGGTCGGCGCTCTGGTTGTACCACGACGATTCCCGGAACGGCCGGAGGTGGATGCCGCAGGGGATCGATTGCTTGTTGCTATCGCGCACATCCCCGCCGTGGCTATCGAGGATCAGGGGCGTGTCGTCGGGGGATCGGCCGATCGGGCCGACCCAGATCACCACGTGGCTGATCTTCCCCTGATGGCTCCGGATGAAGAGCAGGTCGCCGGTGCGGAGGGTCGCGAGTCGCTCGTCGTAGGATTTGGGCAGCGCGATGTGCCGGAGCGGAGTCCGTTCCCGTCCCGGCCCGTTCGCGAATCGCTCCTCAGCCTGATGATGCACGTCGGTATTGAGGCGCAGGCCGAAGCCGAGGTTGTAGACGAAGCCGGTGAAGTTGCTGCAATCGACCCCCCGGCCGTTCTGCCCGGCGCAGGTTTTCTGCCAGGGCCAATGACGGGGCGGGTTCCAATCCGGGATGTGGTGGTGCTGGTAGTCGTAGCCGACGAACCGCAGGGCCACGGCGATCACCCGCTCGCGCCGCATCGCGATCGGCCAGTTTACAACCCCGTACGGCGGCGGATAGGCCCTCGGGCGGGGGCCCCATGAGCCGAAGTGCTCGCGAGCCCGATGCGTGTACCACTCGCCGTGCGGCGTTTCCGATTCGATCCGCCAGTCTCCCCGCTCGGTCCGTTCGAGGTCGCCGATCAACTCCGAAACGGGCGCGGAGAACTCGACCCGGTAAGGAGATCGGTAGCCCGATTTCTCCTTCCGGCCGACGTACTCCCCCCCCTGGGCCTGTTCCCGTTCACGTTCCAGCGACGGGGATTGCGCCCGCGACGAGCCGAACGCCAGGCCGAGCCCGACGATCGCGACCATCCGGACCGATCGAAACGCCTGCATAATTCAGGTTCCAGGTAACGGCGAGA
Source organism: uncultured Planctomycetales bacterium (assembly GCA_937997355.1). Taxonomy (GTDB): domain Bacteria; phylum Planctomycetota; class Planctomycetia; order Isosphaerales; family Isosphaeraceae; genus CALKTZ01. Next base: position 979 of record CALKTZ010000583.1, read on the forward strand.
GTGAGGCACGGAACTCTCGGGTCGGGCCTGCCTGGAATACAGGACGCCGGGCGGGTTTTGTCAAATGCTTGATGGCCAGGAGGAGGACCGCATCCCGCCGAAATCGGCACGGCGGTTGCGGGCTTTTTCCCCGGAGGGTCTTGCTGACTCGTCAACGCGCCCGAGGTCTCATGGCACTCGCGATTCCCGGCATCCGGCTGATTGCGGCCACCCTGTTCGGAACATTCTGCTACCTCGCCCTGGCCGTCCTGGGCTGGGGCGGGTTCGCCCCCTTCTTCGCGCATCCGGCGCGGACCGTGTTGGCCGTTTCGACCCTGCTGATGAGCGTCGCGGCCCTGTTCAGCGAGGGGAACCTGAGCGTGGGGGTCAGGGAAGATCGCGGCAACCGCTGGGTGCTCGCCGCGTTCGGCCTGATCGGGCTGTTGCAGGGATACTTGCCCGCCTACACCGATCGCCACGATTTCTGGACGATCGACGGGGATATCGCGCGCTGGGCGGGGGTAGTCCTCTTCACCGTCGGCGGAATTCTGCGGCTCTGGCCGGTGTTCGTGCTGGGGCGTCGGTTCAGCGGATTGGTGGCGATCCAGCCGGGGCATCGGCTCGTGACGTCGGGGATTTACGGCGTGATCCGCCATCCCAGCTATCTCGGGCTGCTCATCAGCTCGCTGGGATGGGCGCTCGCCTTCCGTTCGACGATCGGCATCTTGCTGGTCATATTCATGCTCGTCCCGCTGGTCGCCCGGATGAACTCGGAGGAAGCGCTCCTCGAATCGCAGTTCGGCGCCGAGTACGCCGACTACCGACGCCGCACCCGCCGGCTCTTGCCGTATCTTTACTGATCGGGTTGAGATACCGTGAGAGATCCCTCTCGGATTTCTTGAATCCATCGGCAAGGAGCGGTTGCGATGAAGAATCTCCTCATGGTCGTTGTCGGCCTCGCCGCGCTCGGTCTTTCGCGCGTCGGGGCCGAGGATAAGCCGCTCAACGCATCCCAGGAGCGTGTCGATCTGGCCAGGCGGATTTATCGCGAAAAGATCCTGGTTGGACTCCAGCGGCGATTCGATCCCCCCTCCGCGGATGTTGTGAATCTTGATCGGAAAGAAGATCCCCTCCTGAACGAAGCAATGGCGGAGGACCTGCACAGGTGGTCGATCCGCTGGATGGAAGCCGAATGCGATGCCGCGCCCGACCGGGCCGGTCGCGTGGCCGCGGGCCAGGCCCATCTCGACCGGATGAAGTCGATCGAATCGGGCAAGATGGCCCGCAAGGAGTTGGCGGGGCATCCCTTGCTGAAGGAGCAGGATGCGTTTGCGAAGAAATCAAATCTCGGGGACATCGTGGACGTCGACGCCCATCAGTTGAAGACGGTCCCCGAGTATGCCCACACGGCCGGCCGCTATGTGGACGTCACCCGCTACTTCCGGCTGGAGGCGGAGGCCCTCCTGGCCAGGGAGAAGGCGAGCCGCTGAGCGGGGCCGTATGGCGAAAGCCCTGGAGGAAGGATACCGATCGGGCTTTTCCACACGATATAGTTTGTCGCTTTCTTGAAGATTTTGGGCTTAGCTGCTCGTCAAGCCATGCTGGCAGGGGTGCCCCGGGAACATTTGCACCATCGGGGATCAATATCATGAAAAAGATTGTGTATTCATGTTGTCTTTCGTCTTTGGTGCTGATTGCAATTGTCATTCTTAATATATTTGCGCCGGATAATGAAAAATTTCTAGGACATTTAGAGTTATGGTTAATAATATTATTAATTCCATCATTAATTGTTACGGCAATCGCTTTGATTATCGTACTTTTGGTTTCGAAAAATCAATAATATCGATTTGTGTTATTGGGACAGGAGGCAAGGATGTCGAAGAGGATCAAAGGTGGCTGTTCCGAACGAACGATCGTTCAGGATACGTTGCTCGCATCGCAGTTCGGTCCCGAAATATGCCGACTCTCGACATCGCACCCAGCGGCTCTTGCCGTATCTTTTACTGATCGGATAGAGGTAGGTAAGGAAGAGCCTGGCGCGTGATTCAATCCGTGGCGCCAAACCCGGCCATCCTGTCGGCGGAGATTCATGGTGGATGAGCGGCTTTACTACCTTTGCCGGGTGCGGATCAATGAGACAACGGTTTTCGTCGTTTGGTTCACCGACGAGCGAGATAGCTTCGCCCGCGACGAGTCCGATCATCTTTTAACGGCCGCCACGCCGGAGGCTTTAGCGGCGGTCGCCGGCGCAATGGGAAATCCATTGATGGACGAGGAGCCGGCCGACTACGATTTCGATCGAATCCGGGCCTGGTGTGCCGCTCCGGAGGCGTCGGAGATCGCCTGCTCTACCTTCCTGAATGCCTGGAATTTCTTCGACGATCTGGCCGGGCTGCACGATGGAGCCGACACGCCATACGCCCGGTTGAGCCGCGGGGCTGCCTCGTGCTATGACAGGCTGTTCCGGGGCTGTAACTTGCCGGCCATCACTCCGCCCGGAGAATGGTTCGAACCGGAGTGGCGGGCGGACGAACTGACCGATATCCGGAACGTCCTGAACGCCGGCATTCGACTCCTCGAAGAGGAATTGATGGCACGAAATTGACGGATCGGACGGATTGGAAATGAGCACCGGAGCTCGCGCCGGGCCTACAGGATAGGAGAATACGGGGCGGGACGACCCGTGGCGCGCAAATCCGACGATCCGCCCGATGGTTTTGCAGGCACCCGCGATTCAAGAGACGACAACAACGTCATTGACGATAGTGGGGATCAAATCTGCCTGGGATTTGTCAGATGCAAGACGGTGAAGCAACATTCGGGCGTTCCAAATTCGACCGAGGGATGGGCTGCCTCGTCTACCTCGTCATCGTCCCGTTCATCGCGCTTTTCCTCGCGATCTTCATCATGCTTCCCGTGCAAGCACTCGGGGTATTGTCTGAGGACGTTGTCTCGTTGCTGTTTTTTGGATGCTTCTTCATCTTCCTGGCGGGCTTTGCCTATCGGGGGTATCGGGAGTATCGGGAGCGTGCCGACATCGGAATCCGTGTCCAGGGCGATCGGATCATTTCCTGGAGCGGGCCTCACGTTCAAGAAATCGAGTTTTCGGCCGTGCGGTCGATTCGGATTGAGCCGGCCGGCCTGAATTTCGCTTCAATTGTCACAATGGCTGATGGAAGCACAACCGCTTTGAATCACCTTGTTACACCCGTTCAGAACCTCTGGGGATCTCTCGAATCGACACTCATCCCGAGCCTGGAGAAGGAACTTGGCGCCCAACTCAACCTCGGAGAGATTCTGCCGCTCGAACTCCCGGTCCATCGGGCTACCTTCGCCCTGGCCCGCGGCCTGGGTGAATTTCTGTTTTCCTGCGGCCTTCTCTTAAATCCATTTCACTGGCTGCTCGCGTTGCAGATGGCCGCGCATGCGTCATGCCTTTGCCAGCAGGGCTGGTTCGGTTTCAGGAGCCGAGGGCTCGCGATCGCTCACGACGGACTTCAGATTCACGGTGCCGGTGGTAGTGAGTCAGTCGCCTGGCGACGGCTGGAGATCGTCGCCGATGATCTCAGGGGCTTACGGCTGGCGGTG
>CALKTZ010000584.1 GCA_937997355.1 uncultured Planctomycetales bacterium
GGGAGACCCGCGCCGAACAAAGGACGACTGTGCGCTATCTCACCGCGAACCGCTCTAGTTTGCGACTCCCGCTTCGAACGGATAGATCCGCTTCCAGTCCATCTTCATGTCGACGACCGGCCAGCCGCGTGACGGGGCCTCGTCGAGCGCCCGGGAGAGCTTGCCGACGAGGGAATCGCGGTCGTAGGCCCATTCGCGATCGGCGTCGGTGTGGTGGACGATCAGGCCGAGCCGGGGACCCTTGCCGGCGGTCGTCCAGCGGAGCATCTCGTAGTCGCCGTCGGAGTTGCCGAAGGCCAGGATCGGGCGGCGGCCGATCACGTTCTGGATGCCGACCGGCTTGCCCGCCTTGTCGTCGAGGAAGTTCTGCTCACCCAGCCGCAACAGTTCGGGGCGGTCGTCGTGCGTCTGATATTCGACCTTCACCAGGCTGCCGATGACCCGCTCGGGCGGAATCCCGTAAACCTTCTCCGAGAACCCCCGGATGAATTCCGCCCCGCCCCCCGAGACGATGAAGATTTTGAAGCCGTGGGCGTGCAGGTAGGCGAGCAATTCGAGCATCGGCTGATAGACAAGCTCGGTATAGAGGCGATTGAAGCGGGGATGCCTGGCATTGGCTTGCCAGTCGGCGACGATCGACGCGAACGCGTCGGTGGTCATCCCGGCGTGGCTGGCCGCTAGCAGCTGGACCACGCCGCGTTCCCCTTCGGCCACGATCCCCTTCACGTCCCCTTCGAGGGCCGCCTTGAAGGGCTGCCGCGTGCGCCAGTCTGGATTGCGATCGGCTAGCGCCTTCACCCGATCGATCGCGAAGCTGAACTGGAAATAGAGGGGCTGCTCGGACCAAAGGGTGCCGTCGTTGTCGAACGTCGCGATCCGCTCCGCGGCCGGCACGAACTCCGGCCCCCCTTCATTCGTCACCCGCGTGACGAACGAGACGATCGCGCGGCGTGCCGATCCCTCCTCGTTCCACGAAGGGAGCGGGCCGATTTTCACGAGGCGATCGAGTTCGTCGAGCTTGAACCGCGCGGCGAGGATGTAGGGGGGCTTTCCGAGATCCCAGTGGCCGTATGTGGTGACGACGAAGGTCCCGTCGGGGAGGACTTCCACCCCCGGATAGGCGCAGTCGGCCCCCTTCGTGTTGTCGCGCAGCCGGACCCGATACTGGCCGTCTCGCCCCCGGACCAGGTCGTCATAGGTGCCGATCCAGCCGACCCAGTCCCCTTTTGTGGGGCTCTTGGCCCCCATGTCGCGAAACGAGAGGAAGAGGCGGCCGTCGGGGGCATACTTGCCCGTGTGGCGATCGCCGGTGAGGCTCTCGGGGAGGTCGCGGGGCTTCGTCCAGGTCGCCCCCTCGTCGTCGGAGAAGATGACGGCCGACGCATGCTTGCGGCTGTTCTCCCGCAGCAACACGGCGAGCTGTTTGCCGTCCGGCGAGCGGACCAGGCCGGGCTCGCAGTAATGACGATCGGGCACGTCGACGATCACCTCGGGGGACCCCCAGGTCAGGCCGCCGTCGGCCGAGATCGTCTTGTAGACCCGGAAGGTCTCGTTCTTCCCGGTCCCCTTGAAGAACCGGCCGTCGTCGTGGAAGAGGGCCAGGTAGCGGCCGTCCTTGAGCCGCTCGACGCTCCCCATCGCCACGATCCCGCCGAAGTCGCCGATCGGAGCCAGCGGGGTCCAGGTCTCGCCGTCGTCCTCGCTCACCGACTCGCGGATCGGGTAGAGCCCCGAAAAAAGGATCAGCCGCTTCTTTCCCGAGGCGTCGACGACCCGGTGGATCGTCGGGGTCTCCTTCGAGGTCGACCAGTTCTCGGGGGTCGGCATCCGGTCGGACCAGGTTTGGCCGCCGTCTCGGCTCTTCTTGAGGACGATCGCCCCCTTGCCGTGCCCCCGGGGATAGACCGTCACGATCGTCTTGCCGTCCTCCAGCAGCACGGTCGTCGGATGCCCGAGATACTGCCCGGCCTCGCGATCGACGACGACGAAATGGCCCTGATCGTTGCCGAGGTCGACCTCGGGGATTTCCGCCGCCCGGGCGTGCGAGCCGGCCAGGATCAGGATCGCGAATGAGATCCCGGCACATTGCGGCGAAATCCAGCCCCCGGCAAACCATCGCAACCGATCGCTCGTCATCATCGTTCCATGCTCCCTGAATGAGTCGACTTCATCGTAAGACCTGGTCGATGCGCGGGCAACGATTTGACGAGAGTGGCGGGGGCTGGGATTTCGCCGAGTGGGGCCATTGGACAATCCGTTCACAGGCTCACGAATGTTCAAAGTTGGGGTGGGGGAATCCGGCGGGCCGCATTATAATCCCCGCCGAACGCCGATTCCGAGATCGGCCTGCCGGCATCATTTCCAGGACCGAGAAGGATTTCGATTCGATGAATACTTCGCCGAAGTGGATGAGGATCACCGGGCTGGTCTGCCACCTGCTGGTGGGGGCCTTGATGCTGTTCGCCTGCGGCATGAAGGCGGCGAACAAGCTCCCCCCGGAGGCGATCGAGGACATGGCCAAGTTCGGCATCGCCGACAGGTTGCAGATGATCGGCATCGGGGGGCTCATCAGCGCGATCTTGCTGATGATCCCGCGCACCTCGTTCCTGGGGAGCCTCGCCGTCAGCTCCTACTTCGGCGGGGCGATCCTGCTGCACATGGCGCGGCACGAGTCGTACACGCTCGTCGCGGTGATCCTGCTCGTCACCTGGGCCGGGGCGATCCTGCGCCATCCGTCGGCGTTCTTGAACCGCGACTGATGCCCGATTCCGTTCGGCTGTCGAACCGCCTCCGATCGATCGATCGGAGGTTTCGAAGACCATCTGTCCCCCTTGCGTACGTGTTGAGCGGGGAGGAGAAGATCTGTTCGGCGCGGGTCTCCCGACCCCGCCGAACCCGCCGACCGACAGGTCTCCCGATT
>CALKTZ010000585.1 GCA_937997355.1 uncultured Planctomycetales bacterium
GCACCCTGGCTTTCCGCTCGGGTTTTGTTCTTAAAAAATATTCCAGAATCTTGACATTGAGAGACAAAAGGGTACTTTGTGTCTGTCGGTCATGACGCTGATTTTTGTCAGTCTCTCGGGCCGGCCGAGACGTCGGTCTCGATCATCTGCCCTATTTATATAATATGCCCCGTCGATCCGTCTCATTTTGGATCGCCGGGGTTTCTGTTTTTCCGGACGAATGCCCGTGGCACAGATGCATTGGGTTGGGCAAGGCCTGGACCATGAGTTGAACTGGGCCGGGTTGAACTGGCGACTTCGGCTCGATGGGCCGTCACCCGGGCTGGAACTTGCCGGCACGAGCCGAGCGAATGTGCTCACCCTCGACGGGTTGGCTGTTCGAGGACACTCGTACCCGTGGCCGCTTGAACGGCCGACTCTCACCAAGGCGGAGCGCCTCTTCGACCGGGTCGAGGCGACCTACCAATTCGCGGACCGGGGAGGGCTCTCGGTTCGGGCGAGTTGGAGCCTTGTTCCGGAACGGGACGGGGTCGACCTGGAGGTTCAGGTCCTGGCAAGCTCGGTCGACTCCCTGAAAGCGGTCGAGATTCTGGTCGGCACTCGGTTTGACCGCCCGACCGAGGCAAGCATCGCAACCACGCCCGCGCTTGACGAGCTTTGGGTCGAGCCTCGCGACGGCGAATCGGCCGCGCTGAGTTACGACGGGCGGGACTCCCTGGACATCCTTCAGAAGCTCTGGACGCTTCCCATCCCGGGAGGCGTCGGGGCCGGATTCGCGCCTCGGGTCCTGGAAACTCCCTGGCTCGGCAAGGATTTATTTTACATCGAGTTCGTCCATCCCGACGATGTCTCGCGGCGGCTCGAACGCCGGCCCTCATCCGGTTCGCCGAGCTCGGCCTCCGAGTCTGGCCATTGGACCCGTTATTCGATCTTCGGCCATGACCTGGAGAAAGGGGTCCTGCTCCGCTCTCGAATGCGAGGCGTTTGGTGCCGAGGGGAGATTACGGCCGATGCGCTCGCAACGATGTACCGTTCGTTTCGCAACGAACCCCTCCCGCTGGGGCCATGAACGAAGGGAACAAGGCCGGCCGTTGCCTTGATTGAAGCCCAGGCGGTCGGCGGGCGGCCTCGTACCGCGTAAGCCGATCAGCCCCAGGTCCAGCTCAGCTCGGTCGTTTCGGGAGTCAACTCCGAGAGCCAGAACAGACGGCCCGTCTTGCAATCGAACTCCGGCGGTTCCATGTCCCGCGTGGACTGCCAGGGTCCCAACTCCTTCAGGCCGGGGCAGGTCAGGTTTACCTGGAGCGTCACGTTGTGCTTGAGCTTCGTCCGCAAGCTCAGGCGGTGGACGGTCCCGCCGAGGGGGCGTTCCAGCCGGAAGGCGATCTCTCCGCAAGAGAAGATCTGAGTCATCCCCGTGCTGGGCCATGTCGGCGGCAGGGCCGGCGCGATCAGGACGCGACGATCGACCGCGTCGTATTCCAGCCCGCCGAGATCGAGGAGGGTGTCGATGAGCATGGCATGAAGCCGCCAGGCCATCCCCTCCGAGGCGACCATCACTCGGCCGGAGTCCATGCCACGGGCCGAGGGACGCAGGGAGAGCCCCATCTGGGACATCCGGCCCGAAATCGCCTCGATCATCGCCAGGGCACGCGTCCAGTGCCGGGCCTGTCCGGTCTCCTTGCCGAGTTGGATCAGATAACGCGCCATCCAGAGCGTGGCGAGCGTGGTAGCTCCCTGGGACTCTCTCGCCGAGGCCGACCGGCTTGCCTTGGAGACGTCGAACGCCAATTGAGTTAAGAATTGGGGCTCGGTGTTCGTGCCCTGGTTGATCCTCAGGATGGTCTCGGCGGTTTGCACGAGTTGCGGGTTCGAGGCAGGAAGGACCCCGAGCGGAGCGGCAAGCGCCAGCATATTCACGCTGAGCATCTCCGGATGATCGTTGAGCAACGCGGGATCATTGGTCCAGAGACCCCGAAGCTTGGAGAGACGCCGAGACACCAGGAAGCGGCCGGTTTCCGGATCGATCAGGCCTGGATCGGAAAAGTTCCGAGTCTCTCTCAGGATTCCTTCGTTCAGGATGCGGCTGGCCGTTTCTTCCCAGGATCGTGCGGATTCCAGGCGATCGAGTGCGCGAGCCAATCTCGCGGAGGCCAGGAGCCCCGCCACCACGCAGGCGTTCGAATAGAGGTGGGCGCCGAAGAACTGATCCCCCATGCCGGCCGAGGTAATCAGATTCAGATCGTCCAGGAGCCGGAGCCCCGGATGCCCCCCCGAATCCCCCATGCAGACCGCGGCGGCCTGTTCGATCATCGGCCAGAGCGACGCCACGAGCTCCAGGTTCCCGGTTCGTCGGTAGTGCTTTTCGAGGCTCCAGGGGATGAGGGCGGTTTGATCAACCGAGGGGGTTTCCCATTCCGGGGCCCCGTCGAGGGAATATTTTTGAAACCAGTAGAGGAATGGCCGGTGGCGAGTGCGCACCTTGTTCAGCCACTGAAAGACACCCTGGCCGATTTCATGATGACCGAGCCGGTCGAGCGAGCCGCCGATCCAAATCGCCTCGCGCGGCCAGCAGTAAGCGTTCAGGCCCCGCTCGAATCCCGCGGCGACGCCGCCGGTTTCGGAATCGACGTGGATCGCCGCGGCAAGCGCCGACCGGCGGAGGCTGACGGCGAACGCCGCCTTCGGAAAGTAGGGATTGGGGAGGGGTTCGATGAATTCGTCCCACTCCTGCGCCGAGACCTGTTCCACCTGATCAATGTTGGTTGACCGGAACCAACCGAGCGCCGGGCGCAGCCAGTGCTCGAATGTCCCCTGATCGCCGCTCCACCCCGTGAAGGCGCCGCTGATGATGAGGTCGACGGTGACCGGCTCTCCCACGGGGAGATCGAGCCAACGCAGCAGCATCGCTTCATTCTGGCCGGTGGGTTCGCAGTGGACTTCCCCCTTGCCGTCGAGGGCGACCGCGAATTCCACGGTGGCATCTCGGGCGAGCTTGTGGTTGACGTGCCCATGCCCCCGATTGATCGCCAGCAAGGCCCGGTCCTCGTCG
>CALKTZ010000586.1 GCA_937997355.1 uncultured Planctomycetales bacterium
AGCTGCCGCCACGCCCGACGATCAATTCCCGGCTCGAACTGCGTCGCTACACCGATCCCGACAACATCACCTACGGCTCCGAAATCTACGCCCCCCTCTCGCTCGACCGCCCCGAGCCGATCAACCATATCGACGCCCGCGAGATCATCACCGACCCGATCGAAGGCCGCGCCGCCTGCCACCTCGCCCCGGCCGAGTGGCGGCTCCTCGGCTGGCTCGAACGCGAGGGCTTCGCCTACGACTATTACGGCGAAACCCAGTTGCACCACGGCTATTTGAATCTGAGCGACTACCGCGTCCTGATCATCTCGACCCATCCCGAATACTGGTCGCGCTCGATGTATTTCGGCGTCAAGCAATGGGTACACGAGCAGGGGGGGCGGCTCCTCTACCTGGGGGGGAATGGGATCAATTGCGAGGTGGAATTCCCGACTCCCACCAACGTCATCTATCAGAACGGCGATGCCCGCAAGATGATCGAAGGAGGCTTCGAAAGCCGGTTCCACATGCGGGTGGAATCCGAGGCGAACCTGCTCGGCGTGGTCTTCACGGATTCTGGCGTCATGACGAGCGCCCCGTATCGCGTGGTCGACGAAGCCCATTGGGCGCTCGCGGGGACCGGGCTCAAGAAGGATGACCTCTTCGGCCGGGAGAGCCTGCACATGCGATGTCCGGGAGGTGCTTCGGGACATGAGACCGACAAGGTCTCGCCGAGCTCGCCGTCCAATGTGGAAATCTTCGCCAAGGGGATGAACGTCGACGATGGCGGGGCCGAGCTGATCCACCATGAAACGCCGAGCGGCGGCGCCGTCTTCTCGGCGGGGTCCATCACCTGGCCGGCCTCGATCCTGCTGGATGAGAACGTCTCGCGAATCACGGCCAACGTGCTGAACCGCTTCCTTTCCGAGAAATAAGCGATGACCAAACCAAGCAACAGCGAACCCCGCGACGTTCGCGAGGAAAGAGAAACATGAAGATTACACGAGTCGAGTCGATCCCCGTCCGCGTCCCCCTCAAGAAGGGGATGACGACCAAGACGGCCCACGGCGATCACGTCACGTCGGACTATGTCATCGTCAAGGTTCACACCGACGACGGGATCGTGGGGCTCGGCGAGGCGACCGTCTCGGCCCTCTGGACCGGCGAGACCAGCCGGAGCACGCACGCGGCGATCACAGACCTGCTCGGCCCGGCCCTCGGACCCGACGCAGATCAACAAGCTCCGAGGCGTGATGGACTTCCTGATCAAGCTGAATCCGTTCACGAAGTCGGCCATCGAGATGGCCCTCTGGGATATCAGCGGCAAGGCGCTCGGGGTCCCGGTCTACCGGCTCCTCGGCGGCAAGGTGCGCGACGTCATCCCCACCAAGATGATGATCGGAGCATTCGACCTGCCGCGCGTGAAGTCGCTCGCCGAGCAATTCCTGGGCTGGGGGGTGCAGTGCCTCAAGGTGAAGGTCGGCCTCGATCTCGCCGGAGACCTGGCGCGGGTCCGCACCGTGCGGGAGGTGGCGGGACCCAAGATCCCGATCACCGTCGACTCGAATTGCGGCTGGAATGTGGCCACGGCTCGGATCGCGCTCGAGAAGCTCGCGCAGTACGACTTGCTGGTCGCCGAACAGCCGATCGCCCCGACCGACACGACCGACCTCGCCTACCTGCGACAGCGGAGCACGATCCCGATCATGGCCGATGAGAGCGTCTTCACCCTGGGAGACGCCTGGAACGTGTTGCGCGCGCATGCCGCCGACGTGATCAGCGTCTATCCGGGGAAGAACGGCGGGATCTTGGGCTCGATCGAGATCGCCCACGTGGCCCGCGCGGCGGGGATCGCCTGCCACGTCGGCAGCAACCTGGAGCTGGGGATCGCTTCCGCCGCGATGCTCCACCTGGCGGCGGCCGTCCCGAATATCGACAGCCAGACCTATCCGGCCGACATCCTCGGGCCTCATTATCACGAGTCCGACCTCCTGGCGACGCCGCTCCAGCTCGACTTCACCGGCGCCCGCGTCCCGGAAGGCCCCGGCCTCGGGATCGAGCTCGATGAAGCCCTGCTGAAACGGTTCCGCGTGGATTGACGAGCCGATGCGGCCGGCCTCGAATCGAAGCGTTGGAGGGCGGCACCGCGTGCATCTTGAAGGGAGACGCATCCCCCATGTTTCCCGGACCCGTCTTCGAGCATGAGTTGAGGGCCGTCGCCCGCAAGCCTCGGTTCTATACGATCCGCTTCCTCTGCGGGCTTTTCTTCCTCTATTTCGTCATCGTCACGGCCCAGCGATGGAGGGATTCCTCTCAGAATCTGAGACTCGATGAACTCTCGAGCATCGGGTACAGTCTGTTCAGCACCACGATCCTGTTGCAAGGATTCACGGCCATCCTGCTCACCCCGGCGATCGTCGCGGGGACGATCGCCGAGGATCGAGAGCGCAAGATCCTCCACTTCCTGCTCGCCAGCCCGCTCAAGAACTACGAGGTCGTGCTGGGCAAACTCCTGGTCCGCCTCCTTTATCTTTTCATCCTGATCCTGGTCGGATTCCCGATCCTCAGCCTGTCGCTCCTCTTCGGGGGGGTCGATCCGGTCATGCTGGCGTTGCAGGAGGCAGGCATCTTCTCGGTCGTCTTCTTCCTGGCCTCACTCTCGATCTTCCTCTCCAGCCGATTCGCCAGGCCGAGGACGGCCATCGTCGTCGCCTATTGCTGCGTATTTGCCTGGCTGATGCTGCCGATTTTGCGGAGGGTGATCGAGGTTGAGCTTGTCCTCTTATGGCCGAAGGTCTTCGGCTATCTGGAAACCGCGATCGCCTTCCTCGTGCAGGCAACCCCCTCGGACACGCTCTTCGCCCACTTGACCCCGTTCCGGTCGCCCGATCGTCCCGAGAGCTGGTACTGGCTGATCGGTCTCAACGTGCTCTTCGGCCTCGCCTTCCTGATCCCCACCATCCGGGGCTTGCGGCGCGTCGAGCAGGACGACGGGCAAGGGAAGAAGACCTTGCTGTTCGATTCCCGCAACCTGGGGCGGGCCTGGGTGCGGAACCGCCCCTTCAGCCTCGACCGGCCGATGCTCTGGAAGGAATGCCTCGGCCGATTCCGGTTCCGCGGCCGCTGGGTTGGTTTCTTGATCACGACGCTCAAGCTCCTCGTGATTGCTAACCTGGCGGTATGGTTGATGAGTTACGCCTGGCCGGCCTTCCAGGAATCGATGGAATTCGGCTACATCTCCGCCACCGACAACGGCAACAGGCATCGCTATGATTTCACGTTCGGGATTCGCTTCGCGACGGTGGTCGGTTACAGCCTGCTCATCTTCCTGCTGGCGGCGATCTCGGCGAGTAGCATTACATCCGAGAAGGAGAAGGATTCCTGGATCAGCCTGATTTCAACCTCGCTGGAAGGGGGTGAAAGCCTCCGGGGCAAGGCGGCCGGGGCGTTCTGGTCGGCCCGGTACCTCTATGCCGGCCTCTTGATCCTCTGGACCACCGGGGCGATCGCGGGTTCGCTCCACCCGTCCGGTTTCGCGCTTTTGGTCATCTGCACGACGGTCTACTCGGCGTTCGCGGTCTCGCTGGGGATCCACTATTTGAGCATCTGCCGGACCTCCACGCGCGCGTTGGTCTCCACGTTCACGACGCTGAT
>CALKTZ010000587.1 GCA_937997355.1 uncultured Planctomycetales bacterium
CGATCGTCAACGATGGGTCGATGCGGCGAGGCCCCGGCGCGGGATGCCGCCATTGGGAATCCTCGGAGATGATTGCTCGAAAATTAACCTCATGAGAGCATGTCTTCAACCGTGCCGAGCGTTTTGCCAAGGGGCTTGCTCGATTCGCCAAACCGAACCGCGAGGGAGCGGCGAATTCCGGCTCAGAATCGGGAAGGGCTCGGATATTCAAATTCCTGGTTCACAAGGATATGCCGGTTCATGCCACCAAGCTCGCTCGGAGCGAGTAGCAACAGTAGCGAGATATCGGCCCTGGTCTTCTTCTTCAACTGTTCGATCAATGGCCAGACCAGATCCTCGCGTTCGTCGAGCGGCATCCCTTCGAATCGCTCGTCGACGATCCGAATTCGAATCGAAGCGGAGTTGAATCGATAGGCTTCCACGGTCGGGAATTGCGTCGAAAGGAGCTTCTCGATCCCGCGCGTCTCGGAGGTTCGCTTATCCTCCCAGGCCGGTTTCTTCGCGTCGGCTTCATTGACCTTTCCGTGCTTTCGGGGAGGCATCTTCCAATCTCCTTTTAACCCATTCGATAATCGATTCAACACCGCGAAGGAATTCTCTCGCGGATTCCACGGGCGTCAAATGCGATGAGTACCGAAGATCGGTCGACCATCGTGCTTGGAGATTGTTGAGAGTTCGTTTGATGTTCGAAAGGATTCCAATATCCCTGGCTTGGACGCGAATTGCCAATTGATAGAAGTTAGGGCCTATGGAGCCGACGATGATTGATAAACCACCGCATTCCGCTTTCGTGCCGCGGATCTCTTGAGGATCGATGCCTTCAGGGCAAATTGAACATCATGGCGGAAGGTACTGTGACTCAGTTGGTAATGCCTCAAAGACCAACTCTGGCTGACCTGATGGTCATGATCAGTGCTTTTGCCTCTGCAGTTGTCCTATGTCGGGCGTTCCTGGCCGATGCACGTTGGGGATTGTCTGAAGAATGGACTTGGTTTTGGCAGCATTGGATCAATGTTTGCTTGTTGAATGTGTTGCTGATCCCCATCGCGTTGGCGTTGACCGCCCTCGGCATGATCCACGCTCAGCCCCGATCCCTGCACATTCTGAAGCTTCCCGGTATCGCCGCGTGTTTCCTCATCTCGGCCAATTCGCTCGTCATTTCTGCCTACGTGGCGACGCGATTCGTGAGCGGAATGCTCACTTCGGACTTTCAGATTGACCAGGTGTGGTGGCGGTTGCGCATGGATTGCTGGGATTACCTTGTCATCTATTCGACGACCGTAGTTGGTCTGCTCATCGCCGTGACCTGGTTTCTCCTGAGAGCGAGTGGCAATTGGAGGAGCGAGGCCGGTTGGATCGATCGCAGTGGCCGTCTTATCGGGGCGTGTTGGATCTTCTACTCAACACTCTACATCGCCATGTTTCTTTGCATGGCAACGGGAAACTTTTTCTGGTCCTCGCCGTTCTGGCTGCGTTATCTATCGTCTGGATGAGATGCTCGAACAATTTACCTCACGCCAGCAGTTCCTTGCGGACGTGGCCGTCCCCTTCCACGCCGATGAGCCGCTGGCGCAGCCCCTGGTAGGGGAAGTCGAACCGCTCGGCGTCGAAGCCGAGGAGGTGGAGGATGGTCGCCTGGAGGTCGTGGACCGTGACGGGGGACTCGGCGATCTGGTAGCCCAGCTCGTCGGTGGCGCCGAGCTGGACGCCCGGCTTGATGCCGCCGCCCGCCATCCAGATGGTGAAGCAGTGGGGATGATGGTCGCGGCCGAGCCAGGTGGAACCGTCGCGCGCCTCGTTCATCGACGTCCGGCCGAATTCGCCCCCCCAGATGACCAGGGTTTCTTCGAGCAGGCCGCGCTGATGGAGGTCCTTGAGCAAGCCCGCGATCGGCTGGTCGATGTCCTTGCACTTGTCGGGGAGGCCGTAGACGATGTCGTTCCCCTTGCTGGTCCCGTGGAGGTCCCAGCCCCAGTCGAAGAGTTGCACGAACCGGACCCCGCGCTCGACCAGTCGACGCGCCAGCAGGCAATTGTTGGCGAACGAGGCCGCCCCCGGTTTGGCGCCATACAGATCGAGCATCGACTCGGGCTCCTGGCGGATGTCCATCACGTCGGGGACCGCCATCTGCATCCGGAAGGCCAGCTCATACTGAGAGATCCGGGTGAGGGTCTCGGGATCGCCGAACTCGCTCAGCTCGGCCTCGTTCAACCGGCGGAGGGCGTCGAGGCTGCGGCGGCGGGCGTCGCGATCCATCCCCTTGGGGTTGCTCACGTAGAGGATCGGGTCGCCGACCGTCCGGCATTGCACCCCCTGGTAGACGCTGGGGAGGAACCCGGTGCTCCACAGGGCCTTGCCGCCGGTGGGGTCGGTGCCGCCGCTGATCAACACCACGAAGCCGGGGAGGTCCTGGTTCTCCGAGCCGAGCCCGTAGGTGATCCACGAGCCCATCGAGGCCCCGCCGTTCCGCGAGCTGCCCGTATACAGGAAAAGCTCGGCCGGCGCGTGGTTGAACTGGTCGGTGTGCATCGACCGGATGATCGACGTGTGGTCGACGACGGTGTGGAAGTGGGGCAGGATATCGCTGACCCAGGCGCCGCTCTCTCCCCGCTTGGCGAACTTGTGGGGCGTCCCCAGCATCTTGGGGTGCCCCTTGATGAAGGCGAATCGCTGGTTCTTGAGCAGGAAGTCGGGGCAGGGCTGGAGATTGTGCTTGATCAGCTCGGGCTTGTAGTCGAACAGGTCCTGCTGGGGAGGCCCGCCGGACATCGACAGGTAGATCACCCGCTTGGCCTTGGGGGCGAAGTGGGGAGGCCGGGGGGCCATCGGGCTATCCGGGGTTCGGGCGGAAGGGCTCGCCGCGCCGGCGCGGGCCTTGCCGAGCAGGCCGGACAGGGCGATGCCGCCGAGCCCCGCCTGCGAGGTCTTGAGGAACTGGCGGCGGGTGAGGGCCCGAGCGTGCTGGAGCCGCAGGTCGAGATCGGGATTCATGGATCAGCCCTTGGTCAAGACGCCGTCGAGGTTGAGGAGGATATTCGCGACCGTGGTCCACGCGGCCAGGTCGGCGGGGTCCATGCCGTCGGGGATCGGCCCCAGCGGGTCGGTGGCCAGCGCGGTGGCCGCCGGCACGTCCTGCCGGTAACGCGCCAGCTCCGACTGATAAAGATTGACGAGCGGGGTCACCTGCTCGTTCCGGGGCGGCCGGCACAGGCAGAGGGCCAGGCCGAATTTCACGCGGTCCTCGGGGGTCTTCCCCCCCTCGCGGACCAGCCGACGGGCCAATGCTTGCGCGGCCTCGACATAGACCGGATCGTTGAGCGTGACGAACGCCTGGAGCGGCGTATTGGTGCGGATGCGCTTGATGGCGCAAATCTCCCGGCTGGGGGCGTCGAAGACGGCCATCGACGGGTAGGGGACGGTCCGCCGCCAGAAGGTGTAGATGCCTCGGCGATGCTTGTCGGCCCCCTCGCTGGTCGTCCAGGTGCGCTGGCCGTTGAAGGCCGCCTGCCAGAGCCCTTCGGGCTGGGGCGGGAAGACGCTCGGACCCCCCACCTTGTTCGACAGCAGGCCCGAGAGGGCCAGCGCCTGGTCGCGCACCATCTCGGCCTCCAGGCGATAGCGGGGCATCCGGGAGAGGAGCCGGTTGCGCGGGTCGATCTCGCGATCCCCCGGCGAATCCGGAGTGTATGACGAGGATTGCCGATAGGTCGAGGAGGTGACGACCTCGCGGATCAGCCCCTTCATATCCCAACCGCGATCCATGAACGTGACGGCCAGCCAGTCGAGCAGTTCGGGATGGCTCGGCGGCTCCCCCTGCGTGCCGAAGTCTTCCTCGGTTTCGACCAGGCCGGCCCCGAAGAGCTGCGCCCAAACGCGGTTGACCGCCACGCGGGCCGTGAGGGGATTCTTGCGATCGACGAGCCACTTCGCCACGGCCAGGCGATTGGCCTCCGAGCCGGGGGGGAGGGGGTGGAGGGATTTCGGCGTGCCGGGCTGAACGACGTCGGCCGTGTCTCGAAAGTTCCCTTTCTTCAGGATGTGGGTGACCCGGCGCTGTTCCCTGGGAAGCTCGACCATGACCGGGATGTTGGAGACGACCGGCTTGCTCTTTTCCAGGTCGGCAACCTTCTTGCCGAGGGCCTTGCGCTCGGGGGTATCGCGAGGAATCCCCTCCATCATCTTCTTGAGCGAGGCGATCTCGGCGTTGATCTTTTTGACCTTCTCGTCGATCTCCGGGGTCGAGAAGGAGAGGAGGGGGCTTTCGTCGGGCAGGTCGCGGTCGGCGGTCTGGTTGAAGATCGCGTAGAACCGGTAATAGTCCTCGTGGGTGATGGGGTCGTACTTGTGGGTGTGGCACTTGGCGCACCCCATGGTCAGTCCCATCCAGACCTGCACGGTGGTGTCGGTGCGATCCTTGACGGCGGCGTCGCGCCACTCCTCGTCGTCGGTCCCCCCTTCGGTGTTGGTCATCGTGTTGCGGTGGAACGCGGTGGCCGTGCGGGTGGAGTTGTTGGCGTCGGGGATCAGGTCTCCGGCGATCTGCTCGATCGTGAAGCGGTCGTAGGGCATGTTCTGATTGAATGCGGCGATCACCCAGTCGCGATAGCGCCAGATATTGGGGCGGAGCGGATCGGAGCCGTAGCCCGCGCTATCCGCATAGCGGGCGAGGTCGAGCCAGATGCGCGCCCAGCGTTCGCCGTAGGCGGGGTCGTCCAGGAAGCGGTCGACGGCCCGCTCGTAGGCGCCCGGGGCCTTGTCCTCGGTGAAGCGCTTGATCTCGTCGGGGGTGGGGGGGAGCCCTCGCAGGTCGAGGCTCACCCGGCGGAGCAAAACGTGCGGCTCGGCCTCTGAGGAGGGCTTGAGCCCTTCGGCTTCGAGCCGGGCCAGGATCCAGCGGTCGAGGCCGAAGCGGGGCCACGAGCCGTTGCGGACGACCGGCAGCGGCAGCTTCTTGGGGGGGACGAACGCCCAGTGCTGCTCGTACTTCGCCCCTTGCTCGATCCAGCGTTCCAGCAGGGCGACCTCGGATTTACTCAGGCGGTTGCCCGCCTTCCTCGGGGGCATCCGGAGGGTTTCATCTTCCTCGGTGATCCGCGCGATGAGGGAGCTGTCGTCGGGGCTCCCCGGCACGATCGCGGCGTCGCCATCCTTGAGCGGCGTGATCGCGGCTTCGCGGAGGTCGAGCCGGAGCCCCTTGGCCCGTGTCCCTTCGTCCGAGCCGTGGCAGGCGTAGCAGTTCTTCGCCAGGATGGGCCGGATCTCGCGGTTGAAATCGACCTTCTTGCCTTGCCCCTGGCCGTGGGCGGAGGGGGGAGCGGGGACCGCCGCCGTCGCCGGGATGTCCGCGGCAGGGGCCGGAACCACTCCACACAGGATGAGGGCGAGCGTGAAAGCCACGATCCGGCTCATGGGCAGGGCTCTCTGGAAAAATGGGCCGACTCCCGGCCGTCCCGGAACGGGGAGTCGTGAATCCTTCGAACGCCTACCGGCAGGAGACGACTCGCTTGGTTTGTCTCGGGGAAGGCTGCGGGTGGGCGAAACGCATCATGGCATCGGTTACAATAATTATGGCGCGCCGAGCAAAATGGCTCAAGTGTTCCCATGTTGGGCGTCGTCGGGGCGAAACGAGCCCCACCGCAATTCCTGGGGTGCCTCTCCACGGGCGAACAACGAAAGATCATGCCGATGCAACCGGACGGATTCCAGACGAGGTCGCGACGCGTGGTGCATGAAAACCGCCCCTGGCTCGTCGTCGAGCAGCATGCGGTGGAGTTCCGCGAGAACGGCGTGGTGACCCGGACCATCGAGGATTGGGCCTGGGTGGAAACCCCGGATTATGTCTGCGTGCTTCCGGTTTTCGACGACGGCCGCTGCCTCTGCTTCGAACAGTGCAAGTACGGGGTGGAGGGGACGACCCTGTCCACCGTCGCCGGGCTGATCGACCCGGGCGAAGATCCCCTGACGGCGGCCAAGCGGGAACTCCGCGAGGAGGCCGAGCTCGAAGCCAAGAACTGGCTCGCGCTCGGCGGCTTCCGGGTCGACGGCAACCGGGGGGCGGGGATTGCCCATCTCTTCTTGGCCCGGGAGCTGCGCCCGACGTCGGACAAGCACGAGTCCGACGACATCGAGCCGATGA
>CALKTZ010000588.1 GCA_937997355.1 uncultured Planctomycetales bacterium
GGTGTCGGCGGGGGTGCGTCGTGGAGCCGAATCTCCGTGTCGACCTCCGACTCCGCTCGCGCCGGGTTCAGGACGATCTGCTCCCCCTCGCCGAGTCCCTCGGTGATTTCGAGCAGTTCCTGGGTCGCCTGGCCGAGCTTCACCTGTCGCCGTTCGAGGTGGTCTTCGTGGGCGACGTAGCAGACATCATGTCCTCCCTCGGAGACGACCGCCTCGGCGGGGACGGCGAGGACCTGGACGCGGGCCGTCAGGCCGGGGCGGATCCCCTTGAAGGTGTGGTCGAGCTTGATCCTCCCCTCGAACTGGCGGACGTCCGAGATGAGGCTGGTCGTGGGGAGCGAGGCGATGGAGACCACGTGCCCTTCGAGGCGACGGTCGGGCATCCCTTCGAGCATGACGTCGACCCGCATCCCCGGCTTCACGTCCTCGACGACCGACTCGTGCAGCATCGCGACGACTTCCATGTGCTCGAGGTCGGGGAGGTACATCAGGTCCTGCCGCTGGCGGACGCTCATCCCCGGCTCGATCATGATGTTCCGGTCGGGCTGATTGGCGTAGATGACGAACCCGTCGTGCGGCGCGCGGATCGTGCAGAGTGCGAGCTGCTTTTCGAGGAGGGCGAGGCGATCGAGCATGCGGTTGCGGCGGAGCGTCTGATAGCTGAGGTTGGCCTCGGCCATCTTGATCTGCCCTTCGAGCTGGCGGAGCATCTTCGGCGCGGTATATCGGAAGAACAGCTCGTGGGCGGCCTTCTGCCTCGTCAGATTGATCCTGTTGACCATCTGCACGTACTGGTCGGAGCTGAGCTGGCTCTTGGGGGCATAGCCCTTGGCGTTCATCCGCCTGGTCCATTCGAGCCGAGTGTTGGACCGCTCCAGGTCGGACTCGGCCAGGGCGAGCTTGCCGAGCATCTCCTTGCGTGTGTCCTCCATCGTCCCTTCGCGGTACTCGGTGAGCTTGATCTTGGCGACGTCCAGGTTCAGCTCGACCTGTCGGTAGTCGGCGAGGACCCGCTCGACGGTCATCCGCTGCTGGAGCAGGAGCTCCTCGTAGTCGGACGAGTCGAGGATCGCCAGGACGTCCCCTTGCTTCACCTCGGAGCCGTCGGGGATGATGCTCAGCAAGGTCGAGGCCCCACCCCCCGCGATCGGAATCCCCCGGATGCCGACCGTGATCCGCTCCAGCTCGCACTCGATGACCGTCTTCTTGGAACTCTCGAGGCGTCCCCCGGCCGTCCGCTTCGGGAACAGGTCGGCCCGCCGAACATCGGCGACCATGAACCGTTGTTTGGGTGGCGCCGATGCCCGGCCGAAGCTCCTTCGCGAGTAACCCGCGACCAGTGCAGTTGCCGCGACCACGGCCAAGACGGCTGCGTAACCAGCCCATTTCCTCGGCCGAGAAAGCCTTCTCTGGCGCATCGTTCGGGTCTCCTCAGTCGCCCGGCGTGTCGGTCAAGTTCAAGCCGAGTCCGGCACCTTCGCCGCCATCCGATTCCCTCTCGGCTCCCCGCTCCCGCGGAAGTCGGAACCTCGATCGGCATCGAACCGGGCCTCTTTTCCAGATCCAGAAGGGCCCGGCGGCTTCACATGTCCAAAAAGGTAAAAACGGGGATGGCAGCCACGCGAAACTGCCAGCGTTTTTCATGAAAAAGGAGGGTGCAACTTCCAACGTATCTTCGAGTTCAGGCGGGATCTGCAAACCGGGAAGGCCGCCCCGCCCTTCTCAGGGCCGGGCTCGCCGATTCCAGAGTTAATGTAAAACAATAATTCGACAGGAACAAGGGGAAAGTCGAACTTCTCAATTCTTCATCGGCGGAATCAGGAAGCGACCCCCTCCGTCCTCGGTACGCTCGATCCGGGCCGCTTCCCCGCGGCCTCCCACGCCGGACGTGGCGCGTTCTCCAGGTTCTTCGGCTCGCCCGGAGACTCGAATCCTCTTTTTCCTCTCTTCGATAAAATTCGTTTAATCGTTTCCGTCGACATGATCCCGGGTCGGATCTCCGGACACCCCCCGAATGCCCGCCTCGCTCGGAAGCACCCCCTTGGAAACACGTTCCGGAGATTCTATAATCGCACGAATGCGAGCATGGTTGCATTTTTTCGTGCGAGCTGTCGGCCGATGCTGAAGAATTACGAAGATAGAGGTGGACGGGAAATACAGGAAATAGGAAAGATAGGCTAACTTGGTTAAGCTTGATTAACCGATATTGTGATCGCTCCTTCTTCAGGGACGAATCGGAGCAGGTCGACTCGTCCCGGATCGAGAGTTCTTGGGCCGTCGCCGCGACGGCCTCGCAGGCCGAGAGTTTCGGGGTGATCCGCTTCGGTCGGGCGGACCAGCCATGCCCTGACAGGTATTTTTGGACACAGGGTTCCAGTGGAGTGAGCACCATGCGACGGACCGGCATGATCGGGAAGATTCGCAACAATGCCGGGGCCTGGCATGCGGGCCGGGCGGTTCGAACGGGGGGTGTGTCGCGGCGGGACCGGGGGCGGTCCCGGCCGGTGATCGAGCTGCTGGAGACCCGGCTGACCCCCGCGACGAGCACCTGGAGCGGGGCGGTGAGCGGCTCCTGGCTCGATGCGGGCAACTGGGACGTGGCGCCGGAGGCGGGGAACGACCTGGTCTTCCCGACGGGGGCCTCGAACATCGCCGCCTCGACGAACGACCTCGACGCGGGGCTCGTGTTCGGGTCGGTGACGATCGAGGATGCCGGCTACCAGATCACCGGGGCCGCCGTCACCCTGACCGGGACGATCACCGCGACCCAGGCCTCGGGCTCCTCGGCGTTCGACCTCCCCCTCACCCTGCTGAACGCGACGCCGACGGTCGACGTCCAGAACGGCGACGCGATCCTCGCCCTCGGCGGTGCGATCGGCTCGGCGAGCCTGACCAAGACCGGCGCCGGCGAGCTCGACCTCTCGGGGAACAACTCCCTGAGCGGCCCGACGACCGTCTCGGCCGGGTCGCTGTTCGCCAACGGACCCGAGGGGCAGAGCGCGGTGACCCTCGCCTCGGGGACGACCCTCGGCGGCACCGGATCGGTCGGCGGCATCACGGCGACCTCGGCCACCGTCACGCCGGGGCAAGGCGGCCCCGGCATCCTGACCGACCTGGGGGTCCTCACGCTCGACGGCGACACCAACTTCAAGGTCTCCCTCAACGGCACCACGGCGGGCACCGGCTACAGCCAGTTGAGCGTCGCCGGCGCGATCAACCTGGGCGGGGCCAACCTGAGCACCACCCTGGGCTTCGCGCCGACCGGCAATGAGCAGTTCACCATCATCAATAACACCGGCAGCGGCGCCGTCACCGGCACCTTCGACAGCCTGGCCGAAGGGACGGTCTTCGACATCGGGGGAGAGCCCTTCCGCATCTCGTATGTCGGCGGGGACGGCAACGACGTCGTGCTGACGCACCAGATCGACACCACCACCACCCTCGCCTCCATCCCGGCCTCGGCCGTGGTCGGCGAGTCGGTGGCCCTCACGGCGACCGTCACCCCCGCGAGCGGATCGACCGTCCCCACCGGCACGGTCCAGTTCTTCGCCGGGGCGACCCTGCTCGGCTCCCAGGCCCTCGACGGCACCGGCAAGGCGGTCCTGAATACGACGGACATCCCGCTCGGCACCAGCTCGATCACCGCCACCTATCAGGGGGACGGCAACTTCCTCACGAGCACCTCGGCCGGGCAGTCCATCGAGGTCGGCCAGGCGAGCACGACGACCGTCGTGACCGCCACACCGAACCCCTCGGGCGAGGGGTCCTCGGTGCTCCTGAAGGCGACCATCACGGTCGTCAGCCCCGGCTCGGGCGTGCCG
>CALKTZ010000589.1 GCA_937997355.1 uncultured Planctomycetales bacterium
TAGGACCGTTGAGATTGAGGGGCCATCGACCGACGGCAACGTTCGCGCTCGGATCCCCGCAACTTCCTACCCGATGATCCCGCCATTCTCGATCGAGCGAGGAATTCCCATGAGAGATTGGTCACGACGTGATTTCCTGACGACCTCCGCCATCGCGGGGACCGGCCTGCTTCGTACCGCCGCATTCGCGCAGGACTACGCGAGGAATCCGGTAGGGGCCGCCTCGAACATCTCCGCGAATGAGAAGGTGGTGCTCGGCATCATCGGAGTCGGCGGGATGGGGACCGGCCTGCTCAACATCTTCAAAGGATTTGCGGACGTAGACATTGCGGCGGTCTGCGATGTCTACGAGGCCAATGCGCTCAAGGCCCAGGCCGCGCTGAATGGCAAGCCCAAGGTCTATGGCGATTTCCGCCAGGTCCTCGACCGCAAGGATATCAACGCGGTGGTGGTGGCCACTCCCGACCACTGGCACGCCATCC
Organism: uncultured Planctomycetales bacterium; assembly: GCA_937997355.1. Classification (GTDB taxonomy): domain Bacteria; phylum Planctomycetota; class Planctomycetia; order Isosphaerales; family Isosphaeraceae; genus CALKTZ01. Next base: position 483 of record CALKTZ010000589.1, read on the forward strand.
CGACGATCATGGCCTGCCAGGCCGAGAAGGACGTTTATTGCGAGAAGCCCCTGGCCCACCGCGTGCAGGAAGGCCGGGCCATGGTGGAAGCATCCAGGAAGCACAAGCGTGTGACCCAGATGGGAAATCTGATCCACGCCACCGACAACTATCACCGTGTGGTCGAGATCGTCCGGTCCGGGGCGCTGGGGCAGATCACGAAAACGCGCGTCTGGATGGCGGCCGATCGGAGTGGCTTGGGACGTCCCGCCGACACCGCCCCCCCCGAAGGACTCGATTATAACTTCTGGCTCGGACCCGCCCCGCAACGCCCGTTCAACCCGAACCGGTTTATCTTCAACTGGCGGTATTTCTGGGACTACGGCGGGGGGATCCTCACCGACTTCTGCTGCCACCTGGTGGATCTGGTCCACTGGGGGATGGGAGTTGATGCTCCCAAGACGATCTCGGCGACTGGCGGACGCTACGCCTTGCAGGATAATTGCGAGGTCCCCGACACGATGGAAGTGGTCTACGAATACGAGAAGGACGGCAAGCCGTTCCAGATGATCTGGAGCCAGACCGACGCCAGTAACTTCGGCTTCGAAGGGCTCAAGCAAGGCATCCTGTTCCAGGGGACCGACGCGTCGCTGATCGCCACCTATCGCGATTACAAGATCATCAACGAGAAAGGGAAGACGCTCGTCGAGCCCCCGGTTTCGCTCCCCCGATCCGTCAGCCATCATCGCGAGTGGATCGACGCGATCCGGACCCGCGATCAATGTTCATGCCATTTCGAGTACGGGCATCGGCTCGCCTCGGTCGGCAACCTCGGCAACATTTCGCTCTGGACCGGCGAGAAATTGAAGTGGGATGCCGCCGCCGAGAAGGTGACCAACCATCCCGAGGCCAATCAGTATTTGACCAAGGAATACCGCAAGCCCTGGACCCTGCCGACGGTCTGACCATCCCTCGAAACGTCGGCGCGCGGATCCGAGATTCACGCATTCACCTTTACGGACAACAGAGATTTCCCATGAATTGGCAATCACGTTTCCTCGCGCCAGGATTGCTGGCGCTTGTCGGATTGGCCGGTTCCTCCGCCCTGGCGGGGGAACCCCAATGGAAGCAGCACACCATCAACGGGAAGAGCGAATTCGAAGCCGCGTCGGCCTTCGACGTGGACAACGACGGCAAGCTCGACATCGTCTCCGGAGACACCTGGTACCAGGCGCCCGACTGGAAGCCGCACCACGTTCGCGACGTTCAGCGCGTCGGTTCCTATTACAATTGCTTCGCCACGCTGCCGCTCGATGTCAATGGAGACGGCAACACCGACTACGTGACGGTCGGCTATTTCGGCAAGAACGTCGGCTGGGTCGAGAACCCCGGCAAAGTCGGCGCCCCCTGGACCTACCACGAGGTCGATCTCCCCGGCAACAGCGAGGCTGCCCAGGCCAGCGACCTCACCGGAGACGGCATCCCCGACATCCTGCCGAACCCGGTTCAGGTGGTTGCCTGGTACGAAGTCGCCAAAAAGGCCGACGGCAAGGGGCTCGACCTCAAGAAGCACGACTTCGGCAAGGAGGCGGCCGGCCATGGCGTCGGCTCGGGAGACGTCAATGGCGATGGCCGACGCGACATCCTCACTCCCAAGGGATGGTTCGAAGCTCCGAGCGATCCCTCACGAGGAGCCTGGAACTGGCATCCCGAGTGGAATCTCGGAGCGACCGGCATCGAGATTCTCGCGCGCGATGTCGACGGCGACGGCCTGTCCGACGTCGTCTACGGCGCGGGGCACGACTACGGCCTGTTCTGGATGAAGCAGACCAAGGGGAGCGGCGGCGAGCGGGTCTGGACCAAGCAATCCATCGACAATTCGATCGCCTCGGTCCATACCCTGATGTGGGCTGACATTGATGGCGACGGCAAGGCCCATGAGCTCGTCACCGGCAAGCGGGTCTACGCCCACGAGATCGAGCCGGGGGCCACCGACGGCTCGACGATCGCCTGGTACGACTTCGACAAATCGGCGGGACACTGGAAGAAACACGTCATCTTCCAGGGAAGCCCCGCCAAGGATGCCCCCGCCGAGGGACCCAAGCGGAGTGCCCAGAAGGATTTCCCCGCAGGCACGGCCGGCACCGGCTTGCAGATGACCGCCATCGACATCGATAAGGACGGCGACCTCGACCTACTCTGCCCGGGCAAGAGCGGGCTGTATGTCTTCGAGAATCTCGGGGCGAAGTGACCCGGGAGTCCGAGCACGCAAACCAGGATCAGGAATCGGGGTCGATCCCCAACTCCCGGAGCCGGGCGGCTAACCGCTCGGCTCTTTCGCGTTGTTCATCAACTTGTTCTTGCAGTTCCTCGTTTTCCTGCTGAATCTCGGCATAGGCCTTGAATCGTTCGCCGTCGGGACCGTAGAGGATCAGGTCGCGATCCCTGATCTCGAAGCGGATTTGCAGCAGCGGGCTGATCCAATCGAGCATCGAGTCGACGGGAACGAGCCGATCTCCGTCGCGCAGCCAGCCCGAGAGCCGGATTCGATCGGGGTCGAAGATGTAATATTCCTCGACCCCGTGCCGACGATAGAACTCGAGCTTGGCCGACATCTCGGCCGGTGTGTTGCCCGGCGAGAGGACCTCGAAGACGACCTGGGGCGCGATCCCGTCTTCATCCCACTGGCGGTAGGACCCGCGATCCCCGATCCCCGCGCCGAAGGCGATCATGATGTCGGGGGCGACTCGGGTCCTCGGGTCTCCCTCGACCGGATACCACAGGAGATTGCCCGCCACGAAGACGTCCGGGCGCGGCTCATCGGCGGCGGGCGCATCGACCGTCTCATGCCCGGCGGCATGGGCAAAATCGC
>CALKTZ010000590.1 GCA_937997355.1 uncultured Planctomycetales bacterium
ATCTCCGGCTTTTTGTCGCTTCAACTCGGAGAGTCCGAACGCGAGCTTGGCCTTTTCAAATTCGGGATAGAGTGGGGCTTCCGAGAACAGCTCATGTTTCAATGACGGAAGCGCTGAGTCTCGATATTCCGGTAGCCGTTGCGAATTCTCCTTCTGAGATTCCTCGGCGAGACGGACCAAGTTTTTGGCAATTCGATAAAGTTCGGAGTCGAAGGCAAAACCCCGTTCGATGAGCTGGTAATCCACATAATTGTCCGCGGCGATTTTTTGGGCTTCGGCAATTCGATCCCAGGCCGAGGCAGTCTCGGGGGCCGTTTTCGGATTCTTGGCACTTAGGGTTTTGACTCGGTCTTCCGCTGCTTTCTTGCGAGCCATGAATTCGGGGTCGTTCAGTCCGCCGAGTCCGCCGATCCGAGCCTTTCGAGAATTTTGGATCGAGAACAACTCTTCCTTTGCTTGTCGAAATGCCTCTTCCCCAAGGCGAGTGAACTCCAGGAGGAAGGCTTCCTTGGATTTCAGATAGGTCACCAACCAGGGGAAAGCGAAGTCGCGGAACATTTCGAGTGTTGCATGAGTGCTTAGCCGTCGAGTGCGACCGGGATGACCGGCCACGAACACGAGGTCGCCTTCCCGAGATCCGTTTGCGCTCCACCGGAGGTGGTGAGGCACCTTCGCCGGCTTGCCATTTTCGTAGGCCCGGAAGAAACAGACGTCGAGGTCGTATCTCGGGAATTCGAAATTATCGGGATCTCCTCCGAAGAAGGCGGCATCGAATTCCGGGGCGAAAACAAGACGGACGTCGGTGTATTTCTTGTATTGATAGAGATGGTATTGCCCCCCTTGATAGAGCGTCACCACATCGCACCGCAGGCCGGATTCCTCGGTTGCCTTCTTCTCAATTCTTGCCTTGTTCGCGCGGCGGACTTCATTTGCCTTGGCGGCGTCCATCTCCTTGGCAACCCCCTGCTCGACCTGGTTCGTCACGTCGTGAATCGCGACGAGGGCGTTCAGTTCAAGGTCGGGTGCCTTGGCTTCCTGTGCGCGTGTGGCCGCGAGGAAACCGTCGCGATAGTAATCCTTCGCGGCCGAGCTCAATGTCGAAAGAGTATCCGCGCCGACATGATGATTCGTCATGATCAGAACGTCTACGGATACGAAGGACCCCGATCCGCCGTTAT
>CALKTZ010000591.1 GCA_937997355.1 uncultured Planctomycetales bacterium
GTTCCTGGAACGACGGCCCGTTCGGCGAGGTGGCGAACTCGGCGTGGGCCATCCTCTTCCTCACTCGCTCCACGGCGAAGTCGATCCGAAAGGTGAATATTCGGAAGCTCGGCGCGGGGACGCTCCTCGGGGGGCGTGGCTTGCCGAAGGATTTATCCTCGCTGACGGTCGCCGGAGGCCGCGTGGTCAGCAGCCCCATGAGCGGCGCGGTCGAAGGGATGCTCGCCGTCCTCGAAGATCCTCGAACGGAGAATGCCGACGCCGCCGTGTCGGGGCTGTATGATCGCTACCAGGCGGAAGGGGCGAAGGCGCTGATCCCGCATAAGGAACGTCTGTTGAAATTGAGGAAGGATCGAGACCCGGGGGTTCGACGGGTAGCGCTCTGGGCACTCTCTCATCTCGGCGATCTCGACGTAATTCCGTCGCTCATCGATTCTCTCGTCGATCCCGACGAAAATGTGGTGTCGGCGGCACGAGCCGGGCTCCAGCTTCTGAGCCGAAAGATCGACGGACTCGGCCCTCCCACTCCGTCCACGCCCGCACAGCGGAAAGAGGCCGCCAATGCCTGGCGGGTTTGGTACCAGTCGATCCGCCCGCTCGACACGATTGACGACGACATCCCTCGCGATTTGAAGTTGCCCGCCGCCGAGTTGAAGCCGACTGACGGGAGGTCGACGCCATGAGCGATCAACCTCGGCCCAATCCAACACCGGCGAGCCCGCGCGTGGTGACCGCCAAGGTTCGCGGCGAGTCTGACCACGACCGGTTGACGTCCTTCCTGATGGCAATTGTCCTGGGGGCGCTCCTGATCGTCGGCTGGCTCGCCCTCATCTACCTCACCAATCAGGCCTATGCGAATCGAGTGACGTCGCCGCTTCAGATTATCGAAGTTGCCGGGGGAGGGGGGGGAAGCCCCGACGGAACCCCCGGCCTGACCGAAAAGATCGATGTCGCCGGTGCCGACGCTTCTCCCCTCGCATCCAATAATGAGGAGGAGGCACGAGACTTCGAGGAACCGACCGTCCAGGCTACGCCTGGCGCCATGCTCGAAGATGTCGCCGATACCGGCGAGAGTCTCGCGGAAGCCGATATCGGGGCGGCCATGCCGACGGGCGGGATCTTCGCCAGCGGAAAACGCGCGTCGAAGTTGGGGACGGGCGGCCCCGGACTTGGGCCGGGCTTCGGCCCGGGAGATGGCGGAGTCGCCCGGGAAGATCGCTGGAGCATCGTTTACTCCCCCGGACAGACCCCCGAGGAGTACGCGCGGCAGCTCGATGCGATCGGCGTCGAGCTGGCCGTCGTGACCAGTCCCACGCAATTCGCCTTCGTCTCCAGGTTTTCGGATCCGAAACCGACGGTGCGCTATGGATCCGGCCAGGGGGATAATCGACTCTATTTTTGCTGGCAAGGCCGAGGCCGCAAGGGCTCCGACGTAACCCTGATCGAGAAGGCGGGAATCCAGGTCGGAGACAAGGACGTCTTCCAGTTTTACCCGGCGGGTGTAGAGCAGGAGCTTTCGAGGCTGGAAGTCCGCTATCGAGGACGCCAGCCGGGAGAGATCCGCAAGACCCGGTTCATCGTCGCGAGAAAAGGCAATGGTTACGGCTTCGAGGTCATCGCTCAGGAAACCTTAAAATAGCGGCCCGCCGTCGAGCAAGTTGGGGTCATGGATTCCGCGATTGGCCTTTTCAAGATGTGATCTCGACTGATTCGGCGTCACTGGGACCTTACGGCTGATCCTTAGAAGCAGAGTGTTGGTGAATGGGCACGTTGGAAGTTCATGATCCGCAAGGCCGTGTCCAGTTCCTGGTTCTCACCAAAGAACATCCCGTCGTTTTTGGGTCCAGCCCGAGTTGCGATCTGGTCCTTTCCGGGGAGGGGATTCGGCCGGTCGAGGGGCGAATCCGCTGGAAGAAGACAAGGTTCCGGGTCGAGGCGTCTCCCGACGCCGAGTTCGTGCTGGTCAACGGCAATCGAATGTCCGCGGCCGGCTTGAGCCCCGGCGATGAGATCTCGATTGAAGGTTGCCGGATCTTCCTGATGCGTGACGAAGACCCGGAAGATCCACCGCCGAAAAAATCCGGGCCCAAGCTTTCGGATCGACCCCATCTCCATACGCCACCCCGCATCCAAGAACACGCCGAGGTCAAGCTCGCTCCCGCTACGAAGAACGTCGTAGGCAACGCGAAGGGTCAAACGCATCACGATCCGGCCACCTTCGATCAGGACGACTGGCTTGAGATCATCGAGCCCGAGCCCGGCCTGGACCTGGTGGGTGACGACGAGGATGAAGCGCATGCCACGTCGATGTTCCCAGGCCCCCCGGCCAAACCCAAGAACAAGCTGGCCTCGAAAAGCTCCGGATTTTTCAAACGATACATCCTTCGAAAGAAAGAGCTTTCCGAGGAAAATTACGCGCCGCATCGAGAGGAACGACTCCTCTCCTCTCCGCTCGTGTGGGGCCTCTTCGCCACCCTCGCGGCGTTGGTTCTCCTCGGGATCGTCATCTATTCGGTCCTCGTGCGGACGCTCGCGAGTCGCCTCTACAACCAGGCGGTCGAGTCGCTCGATAACGGAGACTACCTGAATTCGATCCGAAGCTTCGACGAGTTCCTCGCCGCCAATCCGAGCGATGCCCGGGCCGGGAAGGCGCGGGTCCTTCGGGCGCTCGCGAACGTCCGTCAGTACGTGACGCCGGGGGGGAGCGAGTGGAGCAACGCCCTCGAAGCCGGGAGGTCGATGTTCGAGGATGTCCAATCCGAGCCGGAGTTTCGGGACGAGAAAGCCGAGCTTGGGGAGCTGATGCTACGGATCGGGGAAGGGCTCGCGGATCGAGCCCGCCTGAGCGCCGACCGGAAATCGCTGGGCGAGGCGGAATCGACCATCCCACTGCACGCCCGGATTGTCGGCGAGCCGGCCGCCGCACTCTTGAGCCGTTCTTCGTTGCCCGCCAAGCTCGGCGAGGCCCGCGCCGCGATTCGCAAGTTCGAGACCCGCCGAGATTCCCTCTCGGCGATGGACCAGGCCCTCAAGGATGGTTCCGCGAAGGGGGTTTACTCAGCTCGAGACGGCCTTATCCAACAGTACGGCGAATTCGCCAACGATCGAGAGTTGGTTCGCCGAATGGTGGATGCCAATGAGCTGGTTCGGCGAGGCGTCAAGGTTTCCTCGGAGCGAAGGCCCGCGGAATCTCGGCCTCGCCCCGAGCCGCTCGGCGCCCCGACCACTTTGATCCTGCGAACCCCGAATATAGTGGTGACAACGAGCGCCGATGCGGAATCCTTGACGGTCTTTTCGCTGGCCGATGGCTTCGCCTACGGGATCGCCGGCGATACGGGAATCCCTCGCTGGCAGAGGCCGGTAGGGCTTGCTGCTTCCTTCGCCCCGCGGCCGGTCCCCAACGATCCCTCCTGTCTCGTGGTCGATGCTCGATACCACGACCTGCTGAAACTGCATTCGGCGACCGGCGACCTGATCTGGCGGCAAAATCTGGGCGAGGCTGTCGACGATCCTCCGCTCGTCCTCGGCAATCAAGTATTTCAAGCCCTTCCAAGCGGCAAGCTGCTCATCTTCGAACTCAATTCCGGGGAACTTCAAGCGACCGTCGAAACCGGATTCCCGCTGAGCGTCACCCCGGTTGCCGACGAGTCGGGACGGCATCTCTATCTCGTCGCGCGCCGAGATTGCCTGCTGATCCTGACTCGCGACCCGCTCGGTTGCGCCGCGGTGGAATATCTCGGACATGCCGAGGGCTCGGTTCCAGCCTCCCCGAGCCGGCTTGGGAGATTCCTGATCGTCCCCGAGAACCATACACTGTCCGACGGGAGGTGGCGCGTCTTCGTCCTCGATACTGACGGGGCTCGAATGAAGGCCGTCCAGGAAATTCCCGTCGCGGGCTGGACCTGGTCGTCCCCGCCAACCGCGAACGCGATCGTTTGGTCAACCAGCGATCGAGGAGTCATCGAAGCGTTTGCTGTGGGAGATTACGGTAGTCCCAGACCTTTCCGATCGATCAGCCGGCTCGACGGCGATTTCAAGAATAACGGCCCGGTCTACGCATTCGCGCGGAATGAACGAGAACTCTGGCTCGCCTCCGCGCATGCCGGACGTTACGACCTGGATCCCGTGCGGGGGACGATCACCGTGAAATACGGCCTCGGCCAACTCGGTCCCGCGGCGGCGCCCATCCAGCCGATCGGCAAGCTCCTCGGCTTTTCGTTTCAAGATCCGGGGAATCTGGGGACCTCGGTCCGTGCGGTCGACCCCGATTCGGGAACGATCGCCTGGCGTTCGATTCTCGGTCCCCGGTGGCTGATCCCCCCGCATTGGGTACGCGACGGCTCGGTCACGAAATTGATGACGATCGACCTTCAAGGTCGGACGGTTGAGATCACTCGAAAGCTTCTTGAGGATGGGGGGCTGCTCGATCTGGAACTCCCCAAGAAGGGGGAATTCTCACTGCCTTTGGACCGTTTCAAGCTCCTGGAGGTCGCCGGGCATCAGGTTCTGGCCCCCCCCATCGGCTCCCAATACGTTTGGGTGCAAGACCCGAACCCGGTCAATTCCATGCATTGGCGGAAAGTCGATCTGCCGTCTCCCCTCGCGACGGTCCCGGCCGCCTGGGGGGGCGGTTTGCTCATCCCCGGGGCCGACACGCGAATCTATGTGATCGATCCGCAAACCGGCCGATCGATCGTCGAACCATTCGTTCCTGTCTTCGACCGGGAAAAAAGCTCGTCGTGGCTTGCGCCGGCCGTCGTGGACGCCCAGAGCCTGATCCTCGCCGACAATTCCGGTCAATTGCGAAGGCTGACGCTCCGGGAGGGACGGCTTGGTTTGGAAGTGGAACGAAGCCTCGACGCAAAAGTGGCGGCGCCTCCCACGGCATCACCTGGAACGGTGATCGTGGCCACGGCTGATCAGAAGGTTCGAGCCCTCGCGGCTCGCGACCTCAGCCCAATCGGGAGTTGGTCGAGCAAGGGGCCGATCACCACGCTTCCCGAAACGAAAGAGGGAAAGTTCTTCATCCCCGACGATCTGGGTGGTGTTCTCGCCATCGCCTCTGATGGCCGTCGCCTCTGGTCGATCGATCTCGAATCCAGGGTGGTCGGCGATCCGCTCGTGATGGACGGGGCGGTCTGGTTCCTAACGCTTGAGGGAATCCTCCACGGCCGGAGTCTTGAAACCGGGGAATCTTTGGCTCGCGTTGGGTTGAATATCCTTCCGACCTCTGGACCTATGCCTTCGATCAGGGAAAATGAGTTGATCATCCCCGTTGCGCGTGGCACCTTCCAAACCTTGCGACTTCCGAAGAAGGTGGAACGAAAACCGTGATCGAGCTTTCCGCCGCCCCCGCGCCGCCGACTCCTCGCTCATCCCGCGAGCCGATGATCCCGCGCGATGCGGCGCGACGTTCTCGATTCTGGTTTCGCTTGATCTCGCCAGCGATCTCTTCGGCTTCTTTCGTGCTTCTGGGCTCGTTCCTCACCTTGAGCCATGGCCAGGCTCCCGTCGTTCCTCCCGACGCCGCGGGGGCCGCGAACGTGGGAGGGGGAGACCTACTCCGGACAACGCCATTCGATCGCATCACGCTGTATGATGGATCGGTCCTCGTGGTCGAGCCGATCAGCCCGCGCCCATTGCCCCCCTACGATAAATCCAAGGACCGTTTCGTCGAGAGCAAGCGGCTGAAGTCACAGCGGGAACTTCTGATCCGAGTGGGAGAGGTCGATCAACTCCCGAACGATGCAAAATCCGGCGGCTCGAAAGATGCCAAGGGTGAAAAATCGAAGGCGCCGGACGATGATCTCGATCCCAACAACGCGATCGCCGTCCATTTGCTCCAGGCGCAAGGCCAGAACGACATCCGAGACTTCAAGGTTCGCCGTGCCCTGATTCGTAGCGTCGAGTACTTCGAGGATCTGCTCGTCGAGGAATCCAATCGTCTGGCGCGCGCCCGCCAGTTCGGACCGGCGTTCGAGTGCCTCCTTTCTGTGAAATCGCGCCAGCCCGACTGGCCCGGATTGCAGGAAGCCGCCAATCAGTTGTTATTCGCCGAAGGTTCCGCCGCCCTGATCGACGGCGACTTCGAACGCGGAGTTCGTCTGCTGCGGGAATTGCTCGAACGCAAGAAGGATCATCCGGGGCTCATCAATCAACTGGCCGACGCCTATTCGCAACGAGTTGGTCGCGCCCTGGAGCTCGGGTTGTACGCGCGGGGCCGAGCGATCCTGCATCAGCTTGAAGAAATCGCCCCGAAGCATGAGAAGCTCCTTTCGGCCCAGGATCATTTTGTCTCCGAGGCGAGACGACGACTCGACGCGAGCAAGGATCAAACCGGCGCCCAGAAGCTCGAATCCTTGACAGAAGCGCTCCGGATCTGGCCCGAGCTCTCGGAGGCGAAATCCGAGTATGAACGTGCATTCGCCGACGTGCCGACGCTCGACGTGGGGGTGATCGACGTCCCCAACACCCTTGGTCCCTGGGTCCACTCGTCGGCCGACGAGCGCATCACGCGGCTCCTCTATCGCCCGTTGCTCGAAGCGGATCATCTCGACGCCTTCCAGGGAAAACCCGATCAGCAGCTTGCCGCGAAGATTGAAACGACCGACCTGGGGCGTCGTCTGGTCATCCATCTCAAGCCCGAGATTCGCTGGTCGGATTCATCGAGGTCGGTCGCGGCCATCGACGTGGCTCGCACGTTGATCGACCGAACCGACCCCAACTCACCTCGATATCAGGCCCGATGGGCGGATTTGCTCGACCGCGTCGGCACGGTCGATGAACACCGGGTCGAGGTTCAATTCCAGCGCATCCCCCTCCACGTGGGGGCCTGGTTCACCGGTCCCATCGGCCCCGCGCACGCCAGCGAGGATGGTCGAATCACGACGGCGAACCGGGAGCGGATCTGGGTGACGAACGGGGCTTTCCGGGTGGTGGCCTCCTCGCCCGAGCTTCTGGACTTGCGATCCAATCACGCATCGGGCGAGGCGACTTCCCAGGGGATTCCCCCTCGGATCAGGCGGATTCGCGAAATCCGCATCCCCGACGGCCCGCGCGCAACCTCCGCGCTGCTTCGCGGAGACATCTCGCTCTTGTCGAAGGTTCCTGCAACCCTGGTGCCCGGCCTTTCCAACCAGCCCGACATCAAGCTCGGGAAATACGATCGGCCGAGCCTCCATCAAATCGCCCTGGACGGTCGAAATTTCGTGCTGCGAAACCGGAACCTCAAACGAGGACTTTCGTATGCGATCGATCGGAAAGGAATCCTCGAAAGCCGAATCCTCAAGCGCGCCTCGGACGAGGAGAACTACGTCGCGGACGGCCCGCTCCCCGGGGGAAGCTACGCGAACGCGCCGGACGTTCCCCCATTCGAATACAACCCGGCGCTTGCGCAGATGTTGCTGGCCGCGGCACGAAAGGAGCTGGGGGCTTCGCCGATCTCGCTCAAGCTGGAATATCCCGATCGTCCGGACGTTCAACTCGTCGTCCCGCTGATCGTCGAGTCCTTCCGCGTTGTGGGCGAGCGATCGGGGTTCAAGATCGAGCCCGTCCCGCGCCGAGAGTCCGAGCTGGAAAATGAATTGAGGTCGGGCCGCCCATTCGACCTGGCGTATCGCGTCACGTCCTCTTCGGATGCCATCGCCGATCTGGAAAAACTCCTGAGCCCCGCGCTGAATGTTCCCTCGGACAAGGACCCCCTGGGTTCGGTTTCCAGCCCACGGATCTTGCAGCTACTGCTCGAACTCGAACGGGCATCCGAATTCCCGACCGCCAAGGCACTCGCGATTCAGATCGACCGCGAGTCACGTTCCGAACTTCCCATCCTTCCCCTCTGGCAGCTTGAAGAGTTTTACGCCTGGAGAACGCGCCTGAACGGGCCGAAGCCGAACACCGACCGGCTCTATCAGGGGGTGGAAGGCTGGGAGATTCGCCCTTGGTTCGCACGAGATCCCTGGATGGCCGACAAGGATTAACCGAGCGATGCGCATTTTCATCACGGCGTCGATTTTGTTCGTGTTCGCCTGGGAAACCGCCCTCGCGGAGCCGGCGGCCACTCCATCAACGCCCGCCTCGGATACGAATCAGCCCAAAACGGTCTCGCCCCTCCCGATTGAGCAGCAACCGTATCGGATCGAAGTACACGCGACGGTTGATCCCGAGGCAAGGCTCGATTCCTCGAAGATACGCGAGATTTTCAGCCGCTGGGAAATCCTCGTTCAACGATTCGTGGGGGCGCCATGGGTCCTGAAGATCCAGACTGATCGGAGCGCGCTTACTGCTCAAAGTCTCGATGATTTCACTCCGGAATTGTTCAATGGGTTGGGAGCCGAGTTCGACAAGATCTGGATTCTCCGGATCGGCATCGATTCCGACGGCGACGGCCTGCTTTTGACTGGCCGGGAGTACGACGTCGCGACCAGGCGTCTCGGGCCGATCCAGCGTCGAATGTCCGCCGTCGATGTCGAGCTTCCCCGGACGCTCCTCGCCTTTTCCATCGATCTGTTCAATCCGGTCGCGGTCATCTCCGGCGAGGAGGGGGGTAGGGCACTCTTGACCGTCCGAGGAGCGTCCGTCGCCCCGGCAAGCCCTCTCGGCGCGGTCGTTCAGCCGGGCACCATCTTCGTGCCCCTCCGAGTCACCACGGCACGCGACGGATCGCCGAGAATCCTGACCATTCCGTATACCTACCTCAAGGTCGAAACGATCGAGGGAGCGGTGGCCCGTTGTGAATTCGTCAAGGGAATTTCCGACCCGTTGTCCAAGCGTTGGTCGCGCCCATATAGTTTCGCGGCCGTGGGGATCAAGCCCAGTGCGAGCCCGCTCCGGCTTCGATTCGTCTCGCGCAAGGAAAAGGACGAGATCCCGGTCGCCGGCTACATCCTCACCGTCCGAGAAGTGCCGGATGGAAATCCTCGCGAGGTCGGCCTGACCGACCGCTCGGGCCGAATCGCCGTCAAGCCTCAATACGCGAAGTCACTCGTCGTGGTGCGCTTGATCGCCGGGAGCGCGGAGCCGTTATTCGAGGCTCCCATGATGCCGGGGGATAGCGATGCCGAGCGGAAAATCCTGGTACAACTGCTTCCTCTGGCCGTTGCTCTCGAAACCAAACTCGATTCCCTGCGGGATCAAATCGTCGATCTGGTCGCGCTTCGGTCGAGGCTCGAATCTCGAATGAAGGCCCGGCTCGATGGCGAGGATTGGAAAGGGCTGGAGGAAACGATCAAGGAATTTCGCGCCCTCACCCCGAGGGATGTGATGGCCGAAAAGTTGAAATCCTTGCAGGACGAGGCGGCGCGTCAGCAGGCACAAAATAAGCAGCCCGTTCTCACCAGGACTTCCAAGGCAAGGCTCGACGAGCTCCAGGCCCTGATTGATCGGTACCTCGACGATGATGGAGTCAATGCGTATGCCGAAGCCGCAACGCTCGGTAAGGCCGATGCGATCGAGATTGAAAAGGCGAAAAGCAAGAGGCGAGGCGCCGTCGTCGGCTCCAAGCCCGCAATCCCAGCCGCGTCTTCTCCTTCCGCCCCGGCGACCACCTCGGCGCCTCAACTCCAGGCCAAGCCGGCAGCCAAGGAGCCGGCCAACTCGGCAACGGCAACGCCGAAGGCGTTGCCGGCTCCAAAAGCGGCGCAGCCTGCACCGAAGGCGGTACCGGCGCCTTCCCCGAGGCCCGCACCAAAATCAAATGTTCCATTCTGATCCGGCGCAGGATTGCCGGGCCATGGCGAATGTGAAACTTCCTTGAAGCCTAGCACGTGGACTCCTAGGATTTCGCCGAGTTCGCGCTTACCTTAGAGTCCGACTTGGAGCTTGATGGTTTCTTACCCAACGCGCTCGAACGGTTGAAGACCTTCGAGAGCAGCGCCCCGCCCCGAAAAAGGCGGTACATGGATACGGTCGAGAGATGGTCGATGTGACCGTACCACGCAGTCACCATCCGGGTGAATTCCAGCATTTTTTCGAGCTGTTCGCGCGTGTATTGCTCGGAGGCGTCGCTCGACTTCACTTCCTCGACGCAATGCTCGAGAAGCGCGATCGTCGGATCCATCTCGCGACGTTTGCGTTCGGCCATGATGACCCGGAACGTTTCCATCACATCCTTCAGGGCTTCGAAACGATCTCGGCGATCGCCGATGATGTGAACCCTTCGGACGACGCCCCAGGTGATCAATTCCCGCAGGCTGGTCGAGACATTCGATCGGCTGACGTCCAGAAGAAGGCTGATCTCCTCGGCATCGAGTGGGTCGGGGGATACGAAGAGGAGGGCATGAACCTGCGCCATGGTTCGGTTGATGCCCCAGGCCTGGCCCATCTCCCCCCAATGCAATACGAACTTGCGCGCCGCCGGTGTGAGAATCACGATTTTTTCGCCTCGTCGGATGGGACAGTTTCTACCGAAATGATACTCCGATCAGAAATGTCCCACAAGAACTCTCACGACCACTCTCGGCTCAACCGTGAAAAACCCCGAGAGGCCGCGGCTCCGATAAGTGCTTCGGGCAATCCTCGGGCAAACGCTTGGCCCATTACAGCCGTCGATCGGCTGATAACGAGCAAGCCTCACTCGCACCTAGCGCGTCGGATGAAAATACCACCGGTAAGCCGCGAGTGTCCGGTCGAGGAGTGCGGAAGAACCGTATGGGTAGAGTTGTGGACGGAGTCCCCCCGGCTTCCGCGCGAAGGTCACCTTTGGCTGAGCAAACTCGCGGAGCCCGATGACGCCGTGAGTGCGCCCATAACCGCTGGCCTTCATGCCGCCGAACGGGGCTGTGAGATGCGACGTCGGGGTGACCGCGTCGTTGATGGCAACCGTGCCCGCCTGGATTCGTGCGGCAAAGCCGCGGGCAGCCTTGCGGTCTCTCGTCCAGATGCTGGCCCCGAGTCCATACTCCGTGGCGTTGGCCGCGGCGATCGCCGCGTCGATGTCTGGCACACCACGGACCAGGACGACGGGGCCGAACGCTCCGGCAAGCGCCCTCTCCGCGTCGGACTCGATCCCTCGCGAAGCATCGAGCAAGACGGTCGGCGCGTAGAATGCCCCCGGCCCAGGCAGTGAGTCGCCGCCCGCCAGGACTGTCGCCCCCGCATAGACGGTCCGTCGGATGAGTTGATGGAACCAATCGCGCGCCTGCTCGGAAACCATCGGGCCGAGATCGACTTCCGAAGCTGAGGGATCGCCGACCCTTAGTTTGCGAGCGGAACCGGCGAGGGCTTCCGCCCAGGGAGTCGGATCGCCGACGACGATC